>JBAXBD010000470.1:0-5316 GCA_037142165.1 Schlesneria sp.
AGCCAACCCGACATAGTCGCCTACAAAAGATTCACCCCCTGGAATGAGGTGTTCTTTCGCCAGATCGGTCAGCCGAAAGTTTCCGAACTGATCATCCTCGATCAGCTTCATCGCCCGCAGTGCAGTGATCAGCACGACGGCAGGACGCCGCTGGAGCCCCAATTCCTGCCGCAGCTCATCAAACGACATTGATCGAATGCTCAATCGTTCGAACACGCGGAAGTGCCCGACGGCGGCAGTCAGAAGTTCACTGCCATAGCTTCCACGAAAATGTTCGAAGATCGATGTCGGATCATTCAACGGCGGCAAAAGTCCAATCAATTCAGCGATCCTGATGAAGGTTCAAAGCAGTCAACCGTTTACCCGGCCTCAAGATAATATCCGAAGTCGCATACATCCCATAAGTCCTGTAAGTCCCATTTCTTTTACGAACATAAACCACCCGACCTGCAATTTCTGCCGAAACCAACAACCAACAAACACCTGTTTTTACCGTTGAATCTGTTATTCCTCGCAACGTCGTCAAAACCGGTAGAGTTTCTCTCATCCGTCATCGCGTCAACTGCCGAATAACGAGGAGACGCGAGAAATCCGTCATAGTCCGCGCATTCGGAGCGGATAGGTAGTGCTGGGCTGGAAAGTCGAAATTGGTGCGACTTTCGGCCAAATTTGCGGATCACGGATCCTGCTGGAGAGAGACGTCCATGCAACGTGTGAACATTGGTCTCGTGTGCCTGTCGTGGCTTGTTTTTGCCAGCGCAGTCTCCGCGCAAACGGCAGTCGATCCCGCTTCGGAGGCCGGCCTAGCCGCCGTCACGAACTTTAGCGGAGGTGGGATGCTGCAAGGCACCTACTTCGACATCCGTCACCAGACGGGTGACGGAGTCGGGTACCGGAACAGTTTCAGCCAAATCGGCGGATTTACGCCGTTCTGGTTGAATGAGGACGCGTTTATCGCGACGAACACGCGGTTGATCATTACTAACAGTTCACAAATTGGAGTGAACACCGGTCTGGTCGGTCGACGCTACGTCGCCAACCTGGACCGAATCTTCGGCGTGTACGGTTACTACGATAACGACGAGGACTCGCTGAACTATCGATACAGCCAGTTCACCCTAGGTGCGGAAACGCTCGGCCAGTGGTGGGACCTGCGAGCGAACGGCTATTTCCTGAACGGGATGCGAGAAAACATGATCTCGTGCCTTGGTGTTGGTGGTAACCCCTACTACACCGGAAACGAAATCGCCTTCCGTGGCTATAACCTGATGGATCAGTCGATGGGTGGTGGCGATGCCGAATTCGGTGTTCCTGTCTCACCTTATGCTCAATGGCTGCGAGCTTACTCGGGCATCTACGCTTACCGGACGAGTCAGCAGGACACGTTTGGTTATCGCGGACGACTCGAAGCGATGGTCAGCAACGACTTGACACTTGGCGTCATGTTTTCACAGGACCGCCTGTGGGGAACCAACGTTAACGCCACGATCGATTTCAAGTTCTCGGGCTTCCAGCCAACCCGGTACTTCCCGAACATGACGACTCGTCAGCGAATGCTGAATCCCGTTCAACGCAACTGGCGTGTCGCAACGCACACCTACGTGCAGGGTGTTGATGTGGCCGCAATTAATCCTTTGACGGAAAAGCCGTACTTCGTTACGCACGTACAACAGGGTGCGCAAAACGGAGATGGTACGTATCAGCATCCGTTCAACATTCTGCCAGCCAAAGCCCCAGGCGACATCATCCTCGTGCATGGTGCTAATTCCAGTCCGGCCAACCCAATCATGGGATCAATCGCTCTGGCGGACAACCAGCGACTGCTCGGCGACGGAAAACTCTCGTCAGTTGATCTGTTCGTCCGGTACTGCAATACGATTATTGGAACCTATAACCTGCCAGGGACCAGCAATTCGGGTCGTTACCCGTTCGTCAGCAGCAACGGGGACATTGTTACCCTCGCGAACAACAACGAAGTCGCTGGACTTAACCTGCTGAATGCCGGTGGCAATGCGATTACAAACACACCTGCGGGTTCAAACAACTTCTTGCTGCAATGCCTGGAGATCAGCGGAAATAAGGGAGCGGGAATCTCGCTGACCAACGCTTCCGGAAGCGGCATTATCAGTGGCATCAACGTTGGCAGTGCCAATCATCCGAATCCGTTTGGATATGGTGGAAACGCTGGTGGCGGCATTCAAATCAGTTCAGGTGGGCCAAAGCTCGACCTGTTCATGAACAATGTCTACATGAACGGCGATCAGTCGCATCCTCAGCCGTTTGGTGTCAGCCTGACTGCCAACAATTCAGATCTTAACGTCAACATGAACAACGTGTTTACGAATGGAAATGGCACTGGCATTCAGTTGAGTGAATACAGCCGGCAGTTGACGGCTAACATGAACTTCGTTCGAGCCAACAATAACGCTGGCGTCGGTATCCAGGTTCAGGGAACGGGTGGATCGATCTCGATCACGGGTGACAACGTCGCAGCAAAGGGGAACGGTTCGGACAACCTGCAGATTGGTACTGCGGCCGCTCCGATCGTCACGTCGACTGTCGGCATCACGTTCAACGATTCGAATTTCACGAACAGCGTGACAGGTTCGGGTGTCGTGTTCAGTCAATCGGGTGGCGCAGGGACGCTTAACCTCACCAACACTTACGTGTTTGGTAACGGAAGTAACGGACTGGGAATCTATGCCACGAACGGAGCGTTGATGAACGCCAACGTGACGACCAATCTGACTGATAGCCTGGGCAACAACCTGTATGGACAAATGCAGGGTAACCGGGGTGATGCATTCCACGTCGAAGGTTCATCAGCTTCCACCGTTAACCTGTACGTCAATCAGACCGATGCGTCCGGCAGCGGTGGTAATGGCTTGTACTACAAGTTAGGCCAGGACTCGTTATTCAATGTCGTATTCCTGAACAGCAGGCTGGATAACAGCGGCCAAAGTGCCGTGCACGGGGAAATTGACAGTAACGCCGTCGTGAATCTGTTCTTCGATAACACGACTGGCCGGAACTCGGGTGCAGACGGTTTCTACCTGAAAGCAACCGGCAACTCCTTTGCCAACATGGAAGTCGACCATGGCAGCTTTGCTAACAGCAGCACGAGCGCCGAAGGTTACAGTGCGATCAATATCTTATCAGACAACTCGACGATCACATTCCTGTCGAACCTGACACCGGGCAACAATATCCAGCCAAATGGTCTTGTTGGCACCGAGGCATACGGACTCAAGCTGGATTTGAGAAACAACAGCCTCTTCAACGGCAACATCTACAACAGCGACTTCTCGGATACGCTGGTGGATGCGATGAATGTTAATGTCGTGTCTGGCTCAACCGCCAATCTGACGTTGATCAATACCCCAGGCGAACGAAGTGGATTTGACGGGTTTGTTGCGAACGTTGACAACGCTCAACTCACGACAAGCTTTACCAACAGCAACTTTGACAGCAGCGGTCGCGACGGCATGCACTTTTCCGTCAGCAACGGCGGAACATTGGTGTCGCAGTTCAATAACGGCAGCAGCTTCAACAACAGCGGTCGTGACGGCATCTACGGCAGTGTGACGGGTGCCAATTCGACTGCAAGCATCGGCCTGATGAACGGCAGCGACATCAACAACAGCGGGCAACACGGCATCGACTTCATTGTAGACGCGGGTACTTTGAATGTCGCAGCCTACAGCACGTCGATCTCGAACAGTGGCCTGGGCAAGGTTGTGGGGAGCGGGGTATTGGGTGTTGTTAACAACGCCGGTGCCGTGCGACTCGACTTCGCCAACGCTGCAATCAACAATAACCTCGATAACGGTGTGTTCGTGACAACGACGACCGGTTCGATTCTTGAAGCCTCGTTCAACCTCGGGTCTGTCAGCAACAACGGCACAACGGGCCTCTCGCTACATGGCAACGATGGTATCCAACTGAATATCTCTGACTCGCCATATAGTTCGCTACAGGTCTACAACGGCACGACGATCAGCGGAAACGGCAACGACGGCATCTCGATCCTGGCTTCGAATCAAACGAACTTCGTCGGATCACTGGGAACCGACCTGTTCGGTTCGCCTGTCGATACCGGGATTTCGATCGTCAACAACGGAACCGCACCTCCACCGTTCGTCGGAACCCGAGCCGGTGTGAATGTCACGACGGAATCGCAATCACTCGTCGACCTGAGGGTGAACGGAGCGACAATCGGCAATACGTCCGCCTTGAAGACTCAGCAGGTCGGTATCCTGTTTGAGGCAAACACAGGTGGTGCTTTAAATATGCCGCTCACGTCAGCCAATCTGTCTAACAATGGTTCTGATGCGATTAACGGTACTGTGACCGGACCAGGATCGATTGCAGACATCACGATGAACAATGTCACTGGTAATACAAGCGGGGCAACCGGAGCCATCTTTAATATTAATGGCGGCGGCCAACTGAATGTCATCAGTAATCTCACAAATGTCATTCCTTCATCATTCTCACAGAATGGTGGCTCGGGCATCCTGGTCCAGGTCGACGGGGCCAACAGTATGGCCAACTTCGACCTGGCTTCGATCAGCCTGAATAACAACGGAACATCATTCGGCGGACAAGGATTCAACGGTCTTGCCACCAATGGTGGAACCTTGAACGTCTGCCTCGAATCGGCTTCGATTAACAGTAACGCAAATCAGGGTATTCTGATTAATGCCCTGAACGCCAACACTGTCGCCAACTTCAACGTGCAAACATCAACGATCGACACCAACGGAAGCCAGGGCCTGTCGATTAACGTTCAGGATCAAGCGGTCGTCAACTATCGTTCGCAGAACAATACCTATGACGGCAACGGAACAAACGGCAAGTTGGATGGAATCCAGGTGACGGCAATCGGTAACGGCCCTGCCGATTCGGCCACGGCTCGCTTGCTCTTCAGTACCGATACGATCAACAGTAACAAGGGGAATGGCCTCTCGTTAACCGCCCAGAATGGTGCAACGTTGACGACGACAATCCAAAACAGCAGCTCGATCTCAAACAACGGCGGCTACGGTATTCAGAACAGTGCAACGGGAGCTAACACAAGCTTCAACCTGCTCATGGACGGCACCAACACGATTGCAGGCAACAAATCGGGTTCGTTTAACTCTCTCGCATTCTCGCAGTTGAAACAGATTGTGCTTGATATCACGAGTTCGACTAGCAACAGTGCTACTGACGGCACCTACGTCGACCTGCAGAACGTCACCAACGCCGTGGTCGCCATCCAGGGCCCGGGGCTGATCGACAACAATGCGGGTGACGGAATCAACGTCAACATGC
>JBAXBD010000471.1:0-5304 GCA_037142165.1 Schlesneria sp.
GATTCGAAAAGACCCATTGCTAAAGTGTGGAGGCTTTAGATGCGATTGCCCTGGAGAGACAATCGATGTCTGACTCGTGGTGGCGTGGGAAGGAACAGCTTGACAACGACCAAAAGAAAGTAATAACGCTTCCAGAGGACAAAAGTTATTTGGTCACGGGTCCTCCGGGGTCCGGGAAAACGAACTTACTGATGCTTCGTGCAAATTTTCTTTTTCTTGCCGATCGGACCAATATCCTAGTCATCGTTTTTACGCGGACACTTAAGGAGTTCATTGCCAGCGCCGGCGCTAAATATGACTTCCCCGAATCGAAAATCGTCACGTCGCGACGTTGGCAACAAGAGTTTTTGCGTGAGCACGGAGTCTCGTTCGATGACGCGCCCAACGAATTTGATGCGAGCCGAAAGTATTTCCTCGAAAGGATTCAATCCGTTATTGACCGAAAAAAACTCGAGAACCAATACGACGCAATCTTTTTGGATGAAGCGCAGGACTATTTGCCCGAAGAGATAATAGTATTCAGGAAATTGGCAAAGGTATTGTTTTGCGTTGCTGACCATCGTCAGAAGCTCTATCAAGGTGACGACGCCATTCCAGTAATTCAGTCTATCGTAGACGATACAATTTCTCTTAAATACCATTATCGGAATGGATTGTGCATATGCAAAGTGGCGGATGCCATCGCCAAGCACAATGATTCGTATATTCCGTTAGCAGAAACCTCGCACTACGACGCAACTACATATCCGCCAAGTGTCGACTATAGAAGGTGCGGGTCGCTCGATGAGCAGATTGACGTGGTCCTCGAAAAGCTCGACGTGCAACTATCGGCGTATCCTGAAAACCTGCTCGGCGTGATCTCCCCCACAATTGCATCGACGAATGCAATCTGGAATCGCCTTTCTTCATCTCGTTTTGCAGCTGCGTCAATGCTGCAGCTTGGCAGGGATCGCGAGCCTTTTGACGGAAGGAAATCTGTGTGCGTCGCGACCTTTGCCGCTGCAAAAGGTCTGGAATTTAGAGCTTTGCACATGGTCGGATGCGATGAACTAAAATCGTTCTCTCACAATCGAAACATGGCGTTCACGGGCGTTACGCGAGCGAAGACATCACTATCGCTGTATTCGTCAGCGGACATACATGGCTACCTTCAGTCGGCGTTAGATTCGTTGCGGCCAATTGGAGACCTTCCGGACCTTGACGACGTATTTCGAGTGAGGCGCAAATGATAATCGAAAAGATCACCCTACCAGAGTTATTTAATATCGCTCAAGGAGAGGGGGAACGGAAGGCGGAGCATTCGTCGCCACAGAATCTCGGTGATGCCGTGTCTGCAATTGGCGCGATCGGAGCTATTTGGAGAGAAAAAAGACTTAATGTTTGTACGTTTCCATCAGCAGTGGTCATCGATGATTCGCGCAGGCGAAGTTTTTTGGCGTGGGTGGCCACCTATCTGCCGCAGCTACGACCGTTCACTGCGTTCTGTCGCGTTTTGTCGCCGCAAGCGTTAGACGCTTGCGCGCGCCGTGAAGCCGAAACAGATATGCCGAGCCTCGGGTTATTGGAGGAGGCTTGCCTGGGTCTTGTTTTCGGTGAACTCGCAACATTGACAAACGGATCTCTGGACTTTCGAAATGTTTCATTCGCTGGTTGTGGGGCGACGTTGTCATACGCAGTGATGCGTACCCTAGCGTTAGGGGAGCAAGCTGTGAACGTTCGGGAGATTGCTACTCGATGGTCACACGCTCGAGTGCTGATGAAAAACCCAGGGTTGCCGTTGGATGCCGAGCAAGTCGTACTGCCGTGGAGTGTGTTACTTGAATTACGGGACCTAGATCCAAATTCGAACCATATGTCATCGCACGAATATAAGGATCTCCGTATTGCATGTGAGGAAATTTTCCAAAGTGGAAAGATTTCTCTAGCGCAGTGGAGAAGACTCACAAACGGTTGGAATACAGAAGGAGCTGTGGCGATCTTAGACAAGCCCCGCGAAGAGCGGGTCGTGACGGTACGACGACTTATTGAATCGCTGGCGATGCAATCAACGTTCGATCGTACGACGCGTGCATTCCTGGCCGGATATCTTGTGAATCAGATTGGCCCCGGCAGCTTCGAGCATTTCCCAATGTTGCTACCATTTCACATACAACTTCCGGGCGTACTGATGTGGTATGGCCTATGCGCTGGACTCCGCCGAAAAGGGTTCTTGCGCAACTTGTCTGGCTCACTCGGGCGAAGAATTTTGCGAGAAGCTGTGAGACGAGAATCATTTCTTGATCAGCCGCAGTGTGACGTATCCTTGGCAGAGCTAGAAGTTTTGACCGGCTCGGGCATTATCCGCGGCGACCTTCGTATCACCAACTTGGCTCACGTCGTGATCGAGCTTTCACCTTGCATCAACACAATCGTGCGTTTGCTTCCGACGGAGGCAACGGAAGAAGCTCGCGTCAGCGCACCTGCAAGTTCTCAACGCAAGTTATTCGACGACGAGCCACTTGAAATGCGCCGCGCGTTGTCAGAATTATGGACCGTCCTGAATGAATTAGATGGCATCAAAGAACGGATAAGCAAATATGTCGCGCCTACCGAGCAGAAAAAAACGAAGCGGAAAGGTTGAGAATCTGGAAATCGTCGTATCCTATTTCATCGCCGAGAATAAATACGATTAGAGTGTTTTATTCCTTTACTCCCTATTCAGTCATCCGTCTATATTTGGTGATAATATGAAACTGCCCCTTGGATTACTTGTCTCTCATTTAGTCAATGTGGCATTGCTAATTTCTGTGGGTGCGTGGTTTGGTAGCAAACCAGATTGGGAGCCGATCGTAGGACTAATCGGTCTACTTGTTCCATATTGTTTGACCGGGCATGCTTTGCTTAACGCGATGCTTCAGTCACCTGAGCCTGTCGTTACAATCTTGAGTGTCGAGGACACCAGGGACATAGTCGGGCAAACGCTCTTGAATCTGCCGGAGTATGGCCGTGACTCCACGAAGATTTCAACACTCGTCGCCACCAAACGGAGCCGCGATTTGCAAGTCGCCTCTGCAGTGGTCGGGATGCTTCGGAATCTCGGAATCCTAAATGTCGACGGTAACGATCTGGTATCGGTTGTGTCAGAGCGGGCGCATGCTTTTGCCAGGTGTATTGGTCTTTCTCTCAAGGATGGAATATCGCTGTTCGGTGATTGGTCTGCCGCTGGTGCCGCGAATCCGGAGAACGCCAAAATGCTTGCAATTGTTGGTAAGGCAGAGGAGTACCGCGGTAAAAAATTGGGGGCATCAGCGACCCCGTCTCGATTTGCCAGAAGCGCTATTGTCCTTTTGAAAGCAAAACACCCTGACGGTGATCGATTCCTTCTCCAGTTTTCGCAAGCGTGGGACCGCGAAGGCTATTACTGGTTTATCGGAGGTGTGATGGACCCGAGTGATAACGATATTATCGATTGCGCTTATCGTGAACTTTTAGAGGAGCTAGGAATAGAACGACCGATGATCCACAGCTTGGTTCCACTTCGAAAAGTGGAAGACCTTCGGATCTCGGCGAGAATTGGTGCATTGACCTTTTATGAGTATAGCCTATTTTCCGCCTCACTTGATTCAAGCAGGACGAGAATCAAAGAGCTTCATCGCATGCAATTTGAAGAGGTAAGGCCCGTTTCATGGACAACTCACAAGCGCCAAAACCGTTGGCATACGTGGGACGAGATGCTATCTATTCCAGGAATCTTGCGGCACGCAGAATGTATTGTAGACGCGCTAAAGGCCATCGGCCCTGACGCTATTCAGTATAGTACGTCCATCGTCATCAATGATTGAAAAAAGTCCGATCGACCTCGGGAACATTGTGTGCCAACACAAGCCGGAGGATTGTAGCGAATGAAAGTTTCGTAAAAGGTAAGATTTCGCCAATCGCCCTGGCCTCGAGTGATGCGTCTTGATGGGCAACTTTCCACTCATCGAAGCGTTCGCTATGGAATAGCCAGGCTGTGTATTGAACTCCGAAATCAGTTCTTTTCGATGGCCGACCTTGTTTTGTCAAGGGGCAGGCAACAGTGATGTCGAACGTAAACGGCGAGTCCGACGTTGCCTACACGGAGTCCAGGAACACGGTCATGGTCGGAAACAATCCTCGCGGAAGCTGGGAGATCCCAGAGACATCCTACTTTTCGGAGTTGGATCGGTCGGAGAAGGGGAGATCTATGACCCGATTTCCGCTGGGCTCGACCCAGTGGGATCACAATTGGCCAGCTACAACATGCGCAGCGAATTGGCTCGCTTTCCATTGGGCTTGCCCCAATGGATGCAACGACTGACCAGCTAATCCGCCGGAACTCGCCTTCGAATCCGATCGACCATGGGAACACATCACAATCGGTACTCCGAGAATTTTCGGCGGCGGAAGAGCGGTTTGCTAAACTAATTATGACGCGTCAGTTACGCCGAAATTGAGGCGGAAGCCAGGAAATTCGCCTCAGCAATCGAAATAGCGGAATGGCGAAAATGCTGTGTGCTTGAGCAGCCGCATCTTAACCGCGAGTTGACTTTGGCTTAGGAAAGGATGCATTCGGAACCAATTCGACGGAGCAGTCACTGCCCAGAAACCGGATGTCGAAGTATTGTAAAAAACCGGTTTGACCCAGGAGAACAACTTCTTCCTGTTCGTCATTAAATGCAACGACGGCGACGGGCATTCTCCACGCGACGGATTCTTTGGTATCCATGATTTCGATATCAAGATGTCCGAGCACAGCTTCGACCGTGTGTGAACCGAACCCGTGCAATTTCCATCGTACAGACTCGTCGATCAACATCCCTAACTGGCGAGCAATCTCACGACCGATGACGACGCAGTCTGCACCGGTATCGAGCAACCCAAAAACGAAGAGTTCGTCGCTTTCGCCGATGAGATGCAACGGAATCTCTGGCCGATATAGTGTCACAGATCCATCAATGGGCGATGCAGAAATTTCGTATTCTTGATACGGGAACCTCATCGAATTCCACCGACGAACCGAACATTTGCATCCGGCGCCTTTGTCAGAAATGGGCGCGATTCACCGACCAACTTCGCTGCTTCCCGCGCCTCGGACAGTGTCGATCCGTCGGCAACGATGACGGTTCGCTCGTGGTTCCAGGCAATCCACCGCCCGCAAAAATGAAACGGAACTTGCAGTGGTCTTGGCGAATCGGTCTGTTCCACGGCTCGGCCCTCTCAAATCAAATCACGATATTGAACGCCAGTGTACCAAGAGATTAAAGCATAAAAAACAGCAATCTGGCCTGATTCCCACAGTGGCCG
>JBAXBD010000472.1:0-5302 GCA_037142165.1 Schlesneria sp.
CTACGAGATCTTGGCGCAACAACTGCCATCGTCACGCAAGGCGAACGAGGAGCCGTGCTGGTTGGCCCGAGCGCCAGAATTCGTGCAGGCGTGTTCCCTGTCGAAACCATCGATGCAACAGGAACCGGAGATGCTTTCTCGGCGGGTTTCCTGTACGGAGTTCTGAAGGGAAAGAGTGTCGCCGATTGTTTGAAGCTGGGAGCAGCCATGGGAGCCAGTTGCGTTCAGTCGATGGGTGCGACAACGGGCGTGTTTAACGCGACCGAACTGGCAGAATTCGTTTCGGCGAATCCGCTCGAAATCGAAGTGTTGCAATAGGGGAAGCCCGGCGCCCTGCCGCTGATAAATAATTACCAAGTTGTTCCAATACCCGTTGCTTGAAGCCACGAAAAAGCGATCCCCCTGTGGCTTCTTTTTTATCGTTCGTAGGTCATGGGGACACTCCAAGTTCGCCACGGTCCATTGGGATACTCCCCGTTCAAAGAAGCGGACCGAACGATTTGGCCCGCGAGTTGACAGACGACTTTTCAAACTCCAACAAACGACCAGGTCTATACGCCTGGCTACGTCAGCGTTTCGTCATCGCGGAGGAAACTCGGAGAGTCCCCAGACACGAAGACACTCGTGCTGAACGGATGAATAAGATTTGTTCCCAATGATCTGATTGTCCGAAAAAGCGGCCTTCCTTTCGACGAAAAAGATGTTTCCTCGTGAACTGGCATCGGAAGTGATCACAAAACGACCCACGGTTTCCGGTGTGGCGACAGAGGTTTATTGTTGTTATTGTCACTCGCCACAAACTGCCATCTACGTGATTGCGGCGATCCCACCGAAAGAAACGGCGAGAGGATAAACGGATTCAATTGAACACAAACCTGGTTGTGTTCGTAGAAGGGCACGCTGGAGTATGCAAACTCCAATAAGACTCATTGATTTGTGGCTGATTGAAGGATTCTGCAATGAGCGTAAGTGATTCCTTCGAAGTCTCCGTCATTGTGATGACATTCAATCGAGCACTGATCCTTCGCAATTGTTTAGAGTCTTTGCGCCACCAAACATTTTCACGTGATCGCTTCGAGATCGTGGTGGTTGATGGTTCGAAGGAGCCTGCCCGGGAAGCGGTTGCTGCGTTCCTGAATTCCCTGAACATCAATCACGTGATTGGAACGAATCTGGGGATCGCTGGCAATCGGAACCGAGGTGCACAACATGCGCGTGGAAGGTATCTTGCCTTCATCGATGATGATTGCGTGGCTCGCCCCGATTGGCTCGAAAAACTTTATGACGTCGTCTCGGCAGACCCGTTGGCCTTGGTAGGAGGTGGTGTTGAAAACGTGTTCCCTCAGAACGCATACGCAGTCGCTGGCCAAGCGATCAACGAAGCAGTCACGAACTTCTTTAACCCTCCCGATGGAGATCCGACATTTTTTCCTGGCTTGAACTTCGCGATTGAACGCGAAGGCTTTCTCAAAACTGGCGGTTGTGACTCCAGTTTTCAATTACTTGGCGGCGGCGAGGATCGGGACTTCAGCGACAGATGGGTTGCGCAAGGTGGGCATTTGGTCTCATGTCCAGACGCTGTCGTGAGGCACGAACATCGAACTTCCTTTCGAAGCTTTATCCGTCAATACTTCAGCTACGGTCGTGGTGCATGGGTTTATCGGCGTCTCAAACGAGCGGCCGGCCGATCAAGTGTTGTCACAAATCCCAAGACACATAGGCATTTGTTTAGCGAGTTGGCCGGACCTCTCAGAAGATTAAACCCTGTCATGCGGTTCAAAACGCTCGTGCTGATTGGAATTTGGCAAATCGCCTACTACTCGGGCATCCTCTGGCAGGCCGCTTTCGAAACTCTGTATCCGCCTCGCGCATAAGGCCCCCGTGATCTCGTTGCGATGAATTTTAGCCAAGAGGCGATTCTCGTTTTGAGAACTGGATGGAAGGATTCGGAATCTCAAATTATTCATGAGGATCTTCAGGAAAGAGTCGACGGAATCTTGCCGTCAAACCATTTTTGATGTCTTGAAAAACATCCTTTAGACGCTGCACGCTGCGGCGATTGTAAGCCCGGTTGTGGTACATCTCGTTATCCCTGAGAACTTGGCGAGCGCCCTCACAAACACGCTCGGGACTGGTTTCAGCTCGCGGCTCAATTGCTATTCGATTTTGTAAAAGCTGCTGATATTCGTATCGTAATGATATCAGCCAATCCGTAATTCGGACGGATTGTTGAGGCACATCCAAGGTCAGGATTTCCTGGATCATTTCGGGAACCGACTCCAGCTTCCCCATCAATAAAAGTGGGATCTCATCAGCGACCCCCTTTCGTCGCCCGTCCAATTCCCACTCCAGCAGCATCGCGGGTGTGCCGCAGCTCATCGCTCCGAGACAGCCATGCACCCGAGCCCCCACGACGAAATCGACCTCTTTGAAGTAATTCTCGTAATCGGCGGAGTCAGACGAGAAACGAACTCGATCACTGCCAAAAATGGCCGAAGCTTCGAGGGCTTCGTCGATGTAATGACAAATCACATTCACTGGAATACGCCGAGAAAGCTCGGTAATCAATTGAATCAAAAAATTCCGTGTTGCCGCGTTGACCGATTGACTGGCGGTGTAAGTGGACTGATAAATCACTGCGATTTTTTGCAGTTTCTGGCGACGAACGGGGCTCACACAGTGAACTAGCGCCGGACAAGGCATCAGTTTGACGTCGGGAATCGAGAATTTTTCTGTCAGCCGTGAGCAGGTGCTTTGATCACGGCAGATGATCAAGTCAGCCTGGTGCTGAAGCACCGTTTTCACGGTGGAACTCAAACCAAACTTTTCACCATGGCTACCAATACCAATTAAGGAACATCGGATGCCATTTCGCTGAATCAATTCGTAGAGCGGATCAACTCGATGCCCCAGCCATTCCGGGGTGCCGGCAAAAATCACATAATCGATCGATTGTGGGTCGTGTCGAAATTCATCGAAAGAATTGTCCAGCGACGTATGACCTGGGCGAATTGAGGGATGGCGATTCCAGACAATCGAGTTAAAACGATAGCCAGAAAGCCGCAGAAGCTGAGCAATCCCACGATTGATCAGTTCATCGCCCGGATTCCAGTGTCGTGTGGTGGAAAAGAGAATATTCATCGATCGTGAATTGCTTTCATTTTTTATCGCAGGCTTGCTGCCAGAGTCTCTTCAGAGACTTTTCCACAGTCGATGGTTCTATTTTTCGCAGACAAAGCCGATCAAAGGGACATGGCGTCCGCAGCCAGCAGGGGGAACACGACAATGGGGTACAGCAGTTTATATTTCCCTCGTATTCGGTAGAACCCGGGTGCTCATACCCGCCGTAAATGACGACGGAAGGAATCGAGAAGGCGGCGGCAATGTGGACGGGGCCTGAAATGGGGCCAACCAGTAAATCGGCTGCTGAAACAGTTGCGATAAGTTCGTCCAGCGACAACTTCTCTCTCAAATCCCAATACCGAGTTGATTCTTGCTTGTGATCGTCAGGATCAATCTCTGTCCCGATCTCGATGACCGTGGACCAGGCCAATAGTCGTTTGATTAATTCTTCCCAGTACTCAAGAGGCCATTGCTTGTTTGGCGTCCAGGCGCTGGCACGGCGAGAGAGAACGATCCACGGCTTGGGCAACTGCTGAAACTTTGCCAAAATGTCAGCATAGAGCACCGGATTTCTGATACAGGATGGGCGAATCTCTATAACGTCGACTCCAATATCATCGCCCATAATCTGCGCCAAGAAACGCGATGGGGGGATGATCCATTCGTACTTGAGCTGGATGGCAGAGGGAGGAAGTTCCTCCATGGTTTTCACGGAGTCAATAAACGGAAGGCCTTCGACAAGCGAAGGGTACTTCGTATAGAACGTCAGATGACAATCCGGGTTCACTCGTTTCAATTGCCGCAAGGCCGGAGTACACATCAAGACATCGCCCAAGGCCCCAGCCCGCCATAAATGTAATTCTCGGCGATGACACGGGGCCCAGCGATCAAATGGCCACTGTAGCCGTCGGGAGAGTTCTCCATTCTGAGCACCTGCTCGACAGGCGACCCAGCCTATCGTTCTCTTATGGAGTCGACCGGGAAGACTCCACAGCCAGGGAATCATTTTCGTGGCCAACGTCATTGCTCGACCTTTGAAACAATTGAAGTCGTACTCAGATTTCCTACAAGTGGAATCAGGCGAACTTCCCCTCCGTGGCGAAGAACGACATCAGAACCCGCAATTTCATGGACCTGGTAGTCCCCTCCCTTCACAAGCACATCGGGAAGAAGCCGTTCGATCAACCGAATCGGTGTCGGCTCATCAAATCCAATGATCATGTCGACGCAGGCAAGCCCTGCAAGTAATGCCGCACGGTCATGTTCGCTAATGATGGGACGTGCAGCCCCCTTCAATCCACGTACCGATCGATCGGTATTCAAGCCGACAATCAGGAAATCCCCCAGTCTCCGTGCCTCTTCCAGGCAGGCGAGATGACCTGCATGAAGGATATCAAAACAACCATTTGTAAAGACGATCCGTTTCCCCTGTCGGCGGGCCTCGTGAACCTGCTCTGTGGCGACATCGAGATCAACAATTTTGTGAGATCGCCCGCGCCACTGCGCATCCAGTTCGCAGATTTTGACGGGATAAGTACCCGCTCGGCCGACCGAAATCCCCGCAGCCATATTCGCCAGGCGACAGGCGGTCAGCAAATCCCAACTGCAGCCTGTGGCAGCGGCCAGGACCGCTGCAACGGTGTCTCCCGCTCCAGTGATATCCGCCACTTCTCGTGCCCGAGACTCGATATGAGTGACCCCGTTTCGCGTACAGAGCGTCATTCCATCAGCTCCCTGCGTAATCAGAATTGCTTCCACATCCAATTCCTGCTGCATTTTACTGGCAGCTCTCTCGACGGCGGCCTGATTGATTAAGGATTCACCGCAGGCGCGTCCGGCTTCTATGACGTTTGGTGTCAGTACGGTTGCGCCTCGAAAAATCGAAAAGTCTCGACTTTTCGAATCGACAATGCAAGGGATTTTTTGTTCCCTGCAGCGTTGAATAACCCTTTGCGACAACTCTTTCGTCACGGCCCCCTTGTCATAATCGGACAGCACGACCGCCTGATGTTCTGAGATCAACGGGTCAATCAGTCTCGATAGTTCTGCGGCGCGCGAGCGAAACACCTGCGGATCACCCTCCTGATCCAGACGCAACATTTGCTGATGCGACAGCGAGACTACCCTCGTTTTACAAATTGTCACCAGACCGGTTCCGTCAGGCGTCACGATTCTCGTG
>JBAXBD010000473.1:0-5293 GCA_037142165.1 Schlesneria sp.
TCGTCGGGACAAGATTCGAAATTGGGAAGGAATGATTCTTCGCGTTGCTCGACAAGAAATGGAGCATCTTGGCTTCGTCTGCAACATGCTCAGCGCGATTGGCGGTCCACAGTATTTCGATCGGCCGAATTTTCCACAGGTCCCAAAATTCTGGAGTACCGACCTTCCGATCGAGCTTGAACGGTTCTGCCCGAGTAGCCTGTTTCGATTCATGATGTTTGAGAAACCGGCGAAGCTTCAAGACCCGCTTTTTGAGTACTGCAAGAATCTGTACGGCACTCATCGATATCGAAACGTTTCTACCGAATCACCTCAGCCACAAGACCCCGAATATCGAACGATTGGCGAACTTTACGATTTGATTCGCTCTGCATTCAAAAAGATTCCTCAGGAATCACTTTTTATCGTCCCCCCTGATTCTCAGGTAGACAACAACACCTTGTTCGGTAGCGGCGCCAATGCGAGACAGATCTACAACATGAAAGTGTTCAAGGTCTGGGACCGGGTCTCTGCTGTCAATGCCGTGAACGAGATCATCGAGCAGGGGGAAGGAACAGAGGTCCAAGATCACGTTAAAGTCAAAGATCTTGATCCACAATGCCATTACATGCAGTTCCGCCGGATTTTTGTCGAATACGTTCTGGGGTGTCATCCGGACGATGAGGAATTAATTGAACGGCGAATGATTGAACCTCAAACATTGAAATTCGAAGCGGCCAGGCCGTGCGTGCGGAACCCGGCACTTCAGTTGCATCAGGACACTCAATCGTGTGATCCGTATGAAGGGGTCGGGGAACAGCCACCAATGAGCGTCGCAATCATCGACGACGCCTACACGGCGAAAGTGATGGGAGTTGCCAATGCATCCTATGAGACGCTCGTCCAGCTGTTGATTCGGTTATATGCCGGAGTTGATGACTCGAGTTCCGAAACTTTCGGAATTGTTCAGACCGTTTTCTTCCCTTACATGACGATGGTGGTTCGTCCTCTGGCAGAATTACTCAGTCGATTGCCTGCGTTCAAACATCAACCCCATGGGCAGACTGCGGGAATGGGTTTTGAATACTACCGGACGATCGGCTTTCTGCCTTATCGTCCCGCGGCCTGGATTTATCTGCACGAGCGAATGGAATCGGCTGCCATTGCCTTTGCCGAGGCTTCAAATGATTTGACGATTGAAAAACGGGCCGAATACGGCGTTGATTTCATTGGACAGAATCTGAAACGAATCGCGGACGATTTCAAAACATACATGGGGCTTTGAGTCATGCACGTTCTTACTCTGAACTTTGCAGGTTATGCAGAATGCCGTCTTGCCACCGACCCTGACCCGACGAATGAGACACGTGGCGTTAGTGGATATACTTTTGCACTACCGGGCGAACCGGACTTGGATTGGACAATCAGAACACAAGATCCCGCTATCAATCGCCCCTGCGTTGATCGAAAAGTTGGGGTGAAAGTCGTGAGTGGGTATCACGGTGCAGCGAAGATTTGTGACGGGCATCCGTTGTTTGGAGCTCGAATTGAGTTATTGGACAACCCTCGGT
Source organism: Schlesneria sp. (assembly GCA_037142165.1). Classification (GTDB taxonomy): domain Bacteria; phylum Planctomycetota; class Planctomycetia; order Planctomycetales; family Planctomycetaceae; genus Schlesneria. The sequence goes on from JBAXBD010000473.1 coordinate 1,551, forward strand.
ACGAAGAACGAAATTATGTGATCACAACTCAGCAGTTTGGTGTGATTTTTCCATTTCACTTCAACGTGGCAGGGAGAGGGGTCTCGATTCGCCGAGACGTTGATTTCTACCCGGGTCAACCATTCGATACTCCGGTTAACTTGATTCCGCAAAACGTCTTACAGCCCTATACGTCGCCAAGCTTGAATTCACTTACAGACCAAGAGCTAAGAGAGCTACTGGGACCTTCAGGAAATCCATCTGTCTATCGACAAGAGCGATTAAATGCCCTTCAAGAATATCTTCTTGATCATCAATTGTCTGAAATTGAAATCGCTGCGATCCAGAAGCGTATCTCTGAATTGAAAATCAACGACCCACGCGATCGCCGAACATTTCAACTCACAAACAAGGCCCCATTCAGCTATTTGCTGAACGGCCGGGCCGAGGTCTGTGTTCACGGACAAACGAAAATGCTCAACGGTACGTTGGATGGCACAATCTGGAAATATACGGACCCTGCTCGTCCGCTCCCTCCATGGCCATGTGATTTCACGATGGGATCATGGGACGCAGATTCGCTGACGTTTTGGATGGAAGGAACCGTCAAAATAGGGGATTTTGGCGAAATTCCGAATACTTGATTTTGGAATATATTTCAGGCGCATCAGTCAAAAGTCAAATCGGATTCTCAATCGATGTTGAATTCGACTTGCTACTTCTTGAGTGAATCCAAATAGGCCAGGATCGCGGCTAATTGATCGGGATTCAGTTTATCCACCAGGCCGTTCGGCATGATTGAGGCCTCTCGCTTGCCACGTTCGTCGATGTCGGTCTTCTTCAACGTCGTAGCAAGCCCGGCAACGTTGCGGAATTCGATTTCGTCACCCGATTCTCGTACAACGAAGCCGTCAAACACCTTACCTTCGTGCGTTACGAAAAACTGACTCTCAAACCCCTGAGCAATCTTGGCACTGGGCTTCACGATCGATTCGATCAGCTCTTCTTTTTTATAGCGTTTCGTGATGTCCTGAAGCAGTGGTCCCTTCAATGGTTCGGTGGGCGATACGGTGTGACAGGCGGAACATCCTTGTCGAGTAAATAACCTCGCACCCAGCCTGGCGTCACCTTTTGCATTCACTGCGTCAGCAACCATCGCCTCATAGGCCAGATTCGCAATCAAAGGTTTTTTGGGATCAAATGCAGGCTCCTGATCCAACTCCATTTTTGACGCAGCAAACTCGGCTGCCGACCGAATTTCTGGAATCTTGGAATTTCTGAGCGCTCGGACCTGTAATGCTTGTGATTCGGCACGAGATCGACCGATCGCTCGAAGCAGGCTGACCGTTGATTCGGGATTGGTCCAGGCGAGTTCCACGACTTTGAGCGCCTGATCCCGTTCCGCTTTTCCAACGCGAGCGTTATCCGCCAGCCCCTGCAAAACCGCATACGCGGCTTCTTTGGCATTCAGGGCAACTGCTGAAGGCTGGTTTCCGTTTTCGCTCACAAGTTTGACCAATTCACCAAGATGAGCACCGAGTTTTGATTCACGGATAAAATCATCCCAGACCCTGGCTGTTTCACCCTGCTGGCTTTTTTCATCCACGCTGACAAAGCTGCGAATGCCTGCTTTGGAAATCGTCGGCTGATCGATTCGACGAAGAAGCGTTCGTAATGCTTTTGATCGAATTTCGTCACTTTGAACAGCCGCGCTCGCAACTCTTTCGAGCAATCGCCCGGACTCTTCGGAAAGAGGTGAGTTCATGGCGCTAAGCAGTTCGATGGCAGTTGGTACAAACGCCGAGTCCTCTGCCGCATAGGCCCCGATCAAACTCTGTGAGTTCGGCAATTCGATCTTGTGCCGCTTCATTTCAATTAACAGCCGTTTTCCCGTGTCAGGATCTTCTTTGGACAGAGCGTCGCCAAGCCCTTTCAGGATTCGCTCGGATTCTGACCAGGCAACCGGCTTATAGAACGGACCGCTGGTGTCGGGGCGAGTTCCCCACCAATCACCGGTCCACGGCGCTTCGCGCGAATTCAACCGACAGAGCGTTGTCAGGATCGCTTGTCTGGTCCGTTGGTCGGCATCAGTATCGCCCGCTTTGCCACCGTTGGCTCCACTCGAATGATTTTCCAGCCAACTGAAAAGCGTGCTGATGCTCGCCGGATCGTAAAGGTGCCGCAGCGCCATCAACGCACCCAACCGTCGCTCCAGCAAAGGATCCTTCAGAGCTTCAAGGCAGGCTTCAACTGCATTTAATTGAACCAGGCTATGTATGGCAATATGAGCAATCAGGGGGTCGCGATCGGACGCCAGTGGAACGAGCTCTTTTGTCGATTGCTGAAGTTGATTCGAGTCAACGTTGCTCGCATTGGCAAATCGCCCGATTGCGCGAGCAGCCGCCAGACGGACGCGTGGATTGGGATCTTTCAATGCAATGGTGAGCGGAGCGATCGAAGTTGTTCCCAATTGTGTTTTTCGATCGGCGATGGCTTTCAACACATACTCACGAATCTTTGCGTCCTGCGATAATTCGAGCAAAGTTGCGTGGGAATTTTGACCCTGTAGCTGCTTCAGGGTGAAAATCGCTGCCACACGAACGGCAAGGCTGGCCTCGTTTCGCGCCGCGAGCTTGGCAAGCCCTTTCGCCAACTCAGGGCGATCACCACGGTGCAGAATTTCTCGCTGAATATTCAATCGGATCGTATGACTGGGCGAATTCAATTGCTGGACGAGTTCACTGTCAGTGGGCTGAGATGTCAGCGGTGTCCCGTGCTTCAATGATGAAGTGAATGTTTCAGAGATTCCAGCCACCTGCTCGACGCCGGATGCTGGCGGCTTCACCTTGATCACGTAGCCGACGTTCGGGCCGCTGAACGTAAACCCGCCATCTTTCCAACTGGTGATGTAAAGGTTTCCGCTGGCATCGACATCAATATCTGTCGGGCGCGGAATCTCGATAAACGGTTCCTGTTCGGCGATGAACCCCGCCCCGTTTGAGACGAGCGGATGCCGATAAACGATGCTGCGTCCCCAGTCGCACGTCAATAATTGATGTCCGATTTCACCGGGAAGAGTTGGCTCGTCGACATACAACGTGCCACACGGAGAACCACCTCCGTAATCGGCCAATGGCTGAACAATCTCGTCCGAGAAATTAATAAACAGCGACGGATAGCCCATCTGAGCATCCTGCGGAACGTGACTTAAACGGACATTCCAGCCACCGCCATCATTCGTATTATCCCGCGTAAAGAGATCCATCGTCGGGCTGATCCCGACGTCGTAAATATTGCGCTGTCCGCGTGAAACAACTTCCAGTTCTGATCCATCCGGTCGAACTCGAGCGATTCCGCCACCGCGTAGCTGGACCGACTGGCCGTCAGTACCAACCGCATTCACGAAGCCGTAGTCACCCACCGCAACGTAGATCCAGCCGTCGATACCGACTTGAATCCCGTTTGTCGTGTGATCCGCACCGCGAGTTTTCAAGTCAAATCCGATCCCTTTGACAAGTACTTCGGATCGATCCGAAATTCCATCGCCGTTATCGTCGTGGAACGCAGTCAATGTCGGCGGATGCAAAACAATCAGGGAAGTTTTTCGAGTCGACTGCGGATTCTGGCGAGCGGTCAACGGTTCTGAGACCACGACGATCCCTCGCGGGCTGTCCATGCTCGCGAAAGTCTTGAATTCATCCGCTTTTCCGTCGCCGTTCAGGTCTCGACATCGAACAATCCGGCCTCGGTTGGCCTTGTTGTCC
>JBAXBD010000474.1:0-5290 GCA_037142165.1 Schlesneria sp.
TTCTTAGACCGATTGAGCGATGCAGGCGGACCGTTACGGACGCCTGCTTTTTGTTTTAACTTTTAATACGCGATTACGCTCGGACCACGGCGGGGGAAACAGCTTTTTTGCGGAATAAACTTACCGGGGCCACTGCTTTTCAGCGAAAAAGCAGTGGCCCCGATGTCGTCATTTCTCAGACACCTTCAACTACGAATGAAAGCCAGTCGACAGCCAATTCCGTTTGAACTGGCTATAACGAAACGGGTACTCAAGCCATTAATATTTAGAAATGGAGATCCAATTTAATGTCACAAACTGCGAAACTTCTTGCTTCCGAGATATTGATGTGCGGGTTCAAGTATGGCGTGCGGCAAATTCCATTTGTCGGAGAGTTGGCTATTGAAATAATTGAAGGAATCCGCAACCGATACGACGAAATGCAAAGTACGGTCCAGATGGCATTAATCGAGAAACAAATGTCCCGCATCGAAAAGGGATTACGGGATACAGTTCAAAATGAAATTCGAACGATCTTGACGAATTTGAGTCGCCCGTCTTTGACAGGTATAGAATTGACACGAGAGATGACGGAGCTTTGCCAAATTTACGAACATGGATGGGTTCCGACTTTGTTTGAAGGCATGCTTCGTAACAGCTCGCATTGGACACAGCTTCGTACTAATCCAAATCATTATGGTCGGATACTTACGAATAATGATCAAGTTAAGCCAGAAAACGGAATGCATCTTTTGATTGATAAAGATTCGGTTCGAATTCTTGAATTGCCACCATCCTCTCTCGCATTTCTGCTCGCTAATCAATCGAAAGGTATTCCGGCAGCGGACATCCGAGCCGAAAGGGACATATGGGTTTTCCCCGCAAAAGACGGCAAAATGTCAACTGCAAAACAATCGATAAACTCACTTCTGGAAACGCCGACGCTGGACGATTCGTTTTCAGTATTTGAAGATGACATTGACAGTGTGGAAATATCATCGGATGCTGATTCACATATATTGTTATCATCCGATGTTGATTCTGATATAAATTTATCATGCGGATTTGATTCTGATATAATTTGATGATTATCCTTACTCAAGTCCACTTGTTTCCATCGTAGCGGAAACCTGCATCAGTTGCTCCGATGCGGTTTTTAGGGCTGCTGTTGTTGAGACGACGATTTTCCGACGCTGTTTCGTGTACGGACCACGGAGGGTACACAGCTTTTTTGCGGAATAAACGACTCCGGGGCCACTGCATTTTCGCAGGAAACGCAGTGTCCTCCCCGACGTCGAAACGTTCCTGTCGTTTATTTCCCGAATTCATTTGGTATACTTGGGTCATTCCACACTGAGGCTAAGACGATTATGTCCACCGTTGCACGCGACAAAACTGAAGCAGCAATTTGGGAACGGGTCATCCATCCGTCCGGAAAGATGAGCGCCGTGGCGGCTCGGCAAATTCTGCAATTGGAGTTCAGCGACGACGAACGAGCTCGTATGCATGATTTGGCGGTCAAGAATCAATCAGGGGAATTGACCGCTGAGGAATCATCGGAACTGGATAATTATTCGCGGGTTGGCACGATGCTCTCTATTCTTCAGTCACGCGCACGACAGGTACTGAAGCCGCGTCGTCGCGATCGCTGAGCCGCAGATGGATCGAGAACTCTCCGAACTTGTCTGGACGCGTGCTGATGCGACCTGTGAATATTGCCGGATGCCGCAGGTTTATGACACGCTAAAGTTTGAAATTGACCACATCGTCGCGACGATTCATGGTGGGAAAACAGTTGCCAGCAACCTGGCACTCTCTTGTTTTCTTTGCAACCGACACAAGGGACCGAACCTCACGGGTATTGATCCGCTTTCGCGAAAAACAACGAGGCTGTTTAATCCACGACGGCACGCATGGAACCGGCATTTTGTCTGGAGGGGACCGGAACTGATCGGTCTTACTGCGATCGGTCGGACGACGATTCGCGTGCTGCAGATCAATGAATATCTTCGGCGAAGTCATCGCCATGAATTGATCGAGGAAGGAGTTTTCCCCCATCGCAAATGAAAAAGTACCAAAGTCTCAGTTGACTGCGGGTATTCTTCATAGTTGCGATGGCTCCAATTCTCCATTAACACGCTGCCTGTATTCACCGGAATTCTGGTATTTTGGCAAAACCGAAAAAACTCCTAACGTGTCCAGGGGAAGATAAGGTGTCAGGAACCGCCTCTATTGGGTTCCTGACACTTTTTCTTCCCTGCAATAAGTTTGGAATCAATCCCGGTCGGGTTGAGTACGTCTACGAATTGCAGTCGATCTTCCAATCCTTCAGCATGCCTTACAAAATTATCCATAGTCCGTGGCGGTATTCGATTCAGGCAGCGCCAGATTGGGATTTCCAGAAATTCAATGCTGCAAAGTCGCTAATTTGACAGGGAGTCGTTTCGAACTTCACTTTTGAAAAGGTGTTGTTGTGTGTGCGGAACGTCGTAATTTTCCTGAAATGAACAAGCCTGTTTTCACCATCGTGGCGCGACGATGGTGGATTGTCGTTATCGGGTTGTGGATGTGTGGTTATTATTTGACAGAGTCGCTTCATCCATTGATGCAAGCAGGCTGCGTCTGGGCAAGATTGGCAGGAGCTGAGAAATATCACAGAACCGTTCGGGAGGAACAAATGAATCAGGCGATGTTTCATTTGAGATACGCGGCAAGTCGTTCCTGTGATTCGCTTCCTTTTTCGGCGGATTTAGCCAGTCCGTCCGGGTCTGTGCCGCTGACATGGCGGCAATTAATCATTAATTCGATGGATTATAGTGGCTCCCATATGAGTGGTAGCCTTATTCAGATGTTTCCGTTCCTCATTCAGCCAAAAGATCCGTGGGGAAACCCATGGGTTTTCCGCGTTGTCGAAGTCGGGCGCATGGAAACCTCAGACGGGCGGAGTGGAGTCGACTTGGAAATGACATTTGGTTCACTCGGTCCAGATGGCAAAGAATGTCCAAAGAAGAGTCAGGACTACACGAGCGCTCGCCAGGAATGTGATGATCTACTCAAGGTGCTGAGGCTCCCGTATGTTCATTCAGATCTGGTTCCACAAGGAACACCTGTCGAAGAGTAAATGTTTAGTTAACCCCGTCTGGATGGCGATTGACGAATTGGCTTTCAAGATTGAGGTTGGCATTTTACAAATATTTGTCGTTTCTGTTGATAATCTGTCGTCCCTGTCGGGACTCGACTACTTGAAGGACCACTCACCCACCGTTGAAACGGTGGGCTATTATCGGGCGTCCCAAGGGGACGAAGAACCTCGAACAAATCCGTTAACTACGGCGACCTTTTGTTGACACAAGAATTATTTTCGGCCGCTGTTTTCTCGAAGAAAAATGCATCACGGCGTTGCCCGCTGGTGCTTTTTATCGGTTGTTGTTGCATTTCATCCTGGAGCGGAATTCGCCCCGGGCTTTATTCTGTCGCCGCCTCTGCGGCTTACAGTGTCGGACTTACTCGTTTGCCAGCAACTTCTGGAGGCGGACTGTTTCGGGATTGTCCGGATCGAGTTGATTTGCTTTTTCGACGGCTCGCTTCGCGCGCGGTTTGTCGTTTTGGTGAATGAGTATGTCTGCGGCTTCACGACAGATGTTCGCGTCATGGGGAAGATGCTCCACACCGAACTCCCTTAAGAATTCAGCCTGGCTGGCGTATTCGTTTAAGCTGGCCAATGCGATCTGGAGCAGTGGATGGCCGGGGTCGATCAAAAGAACCGTTCGGGTCGATGCTGGTGAGCCGCTGTGGATAAGACGCGTAGCTGTGTCGCGTCTGGTGATTGTCCAGAGTGTTGAGATCGGCAAGTTCGGTTGGGGATAAAGATCCTGTTGGACGAGTGTTGTCCAATCGGGATGATTTGCCAGACCTTGCTGTAACCCCTGAACCATCAATTGGCGTTTTTCGGTCGGGACTTGTTCCAGCATTCCAAGTTGTCGCCCAAGCCGCTCGCCGGACTCGGTGGTTGTGACCGCTTCGGCCAACGTCCCGTCGAGAATTTCGACCGAACTGATGTCCCAGATCTTTGCTGTCTGGTCATCACTGGCCGAGACCATTTGGGTTCCGTCCGGGCTGAAGCTGGCCGTGTTCAGTGATTTGTCATGAAGCAGGGGGGGGCCGATGGGTTGACCGGTTTCGGCGTTCCAGATTCGTGCTGAATTGTCTTCGTTCGCCGTCAAAATTCGCTTGCCGTCAGCACTGAATCTTGCACTATTGATACGACTGCCGTGCACTAACGGTTGTCCCGTCAACTGGCGCGTGTCTGCATCCCAGATTCGAACGATGTGGTCATTACAAACGGTCAGAAAACTCGATCCGTCAGGTTGATAGCTGGCGATGTAAACGGCATCGGGATGCGGCAATGGCGATCCAGTCAGCAATCCTGTTTGAGCATCCCAGATCCGAACCAGACCATCGCGACTTGCCGTCATGATTCGTGTACCGCTGGAGCTGAAACTGGCGGAATCGACGAAACCGTCGTGCACCAGTTGAGGACCGATCGGTTGTCCCGTGTGCCCGTCCCAGATCCGTGCGGTCTTATCACGACTGGCCGTGACGACCTGGTTTCCATCAGGGCTGAAGCTTGCAGTCGATAAAAAGCCATCGTGCTTTAATGGTGACCCCATCGGCTGGCCGGTTTCGGCGTCCCAGATTCGAGCGGTGCCATCCTGGCTGGCGGTGACAACTCGTGATTCATCACCGCTGAAACTGGCCGTCACCACGACACCACCATGAGTGAGCGTTGGGCCGACGGGTTGACCTGTTGACGTATCCCAGATCTGAGCGGTCGAATCATCACTTGCGGTTACAATTCGACGGCCGTTGGGGCTGAAACGGGCGATTGTCACGGTCCGTTGGTGTCTTAATGGGGGGCCGATTGTTTTGCCGGTACGTACGTCCCATATTTGGGCCGTGTTGTCGCCGCTCGAAGTGACCACGCGGTTCCCGTCCGGACTGAAGCTTGCGTCGTAAATGGAATCGCTCTGTTTCAGTACCTGGTTGACTGGAAGAGTAACCATTGTGTTCCAGAGACCAGCCGTCAGATCATCGCCCGACGTTAAGACGCTTGTACCGTCCGGGCTGAAGCAGGCACTTTTGACAGGGCCATCGTGAGTCAGCGTTGTTCCGATCTGACTTCCGTTCGAGGCATCCCAGATTTTTGCAGTTCGATCGTCACTGGCTGTGACAATTCGCGTGCCATCTGGGCTGAAGTTAACGCTGACGACCGAATCGTCGTGTGGAAGTGGCCGGCCGATTAGCGTACCTG
>JBAXBD010000475.1:0-5260 GCA_037142165.1 Schlesneria sp.
ATGCCAGCATGACCTATGCCGGTTTAAAGAGCATGGTTTTTGCCGGACTGACCCCTGAGGACAAGCGAGTCAAAGCCGCACTGGAATGGATCACGAAGCATTATTCGGTTAGAGAGAATCCAGGCCTTGGTCAGCAAGGGATGTATTACTACTTTCAGATTTTCGCCAAATCACTCGCCACCATGAATCTTGATTATGCGATTGACGACGAGGGTCAATTGCACGACTGGCGTAAGGAACTTGCTGAACACCTGTTCGAGCTCCAACAAGACAACGGCGGGTGGCTGAACAAGAACGATCGGTGGTACGAAGGGGATCCAAACCTCGCGACAGCCTACACTTTGATGGCAATGAAATACTGTGAACCGAAGCCAGTTGCGACCAAATCGCCCTGAACGGAAAAATTACGATTTTTCTTGGTGAAAACAGGGTATCCACACAAAACCGAGCCATTGCGTGAGGATCTTCCTGCAAGGAACGCCGACGTAGACAAAACGAGGGTTTCGCAGTGGATATTGGCAGAGAGTCACCAAGAAGGATCGAGCGGGGGTAATGCCTGCGCTGTGCTCTTCGTCTCGTTCGTGGTGGTCGGATACGTCCCCTTCAACCGTCAACCGCCAGGCCATTTTCCAGCCGAATGCGCCGGACGTCGGCGAGAACCTGATCAATCAGTTCGCCGTTTCGTTCGAGCGCACGAAACTCAAGCCAATTGACGTACAAGTTAGCGAGGATCGTTGTGATTGCCACGAATGAATGGATGACTCCTGGGGAATATCCAAACCAACCCTTCGCCTGCATCGGTGATGCAGGGTCGGCGGCCGCACCAAATGCGCCCGTGATCACCAGCAGGGTAAAGCAGAGTACCATGAATGGAATTGTGCGATATTTTATCGTTTGGCTTTGCTGATGAATATGGGAACCGAGGCGGTAAGCACTTGATGTTTCTTCAATCCAGCGACCGGTTCCCATGAAATAGGTGAGCACGATTGCATGGACAAGAGTTGCAAAGACCAATGCGGCCAAAGCTGCCAGAAAGTGGTATTGCACCCCCGCTTGAACCGCAACAGTTCGTACTTTCGGGTCATCGATCGATAAGCCCAAACCCATGGCCAGCAGCAATGATGCGGTACTCAAAAACGCCAACGGCAGAAAAATACGAACCATATTCATTCTCAAGTTAGCAGAAGATCCGGTAAATCATCGCCGAATTGGACTGACATGTCAGGATAAGGATTTTAGTCGCACCGTTCCATGGGGCCTCAGGGTCCTCTAAGCCCCATGCCGTTTTCAACAGGCTCGCGATCGTCGACGAGAGATTCAATTTCGCTCGTTCAGTCGCTGACGGATGTAATCTGCTCGTGCGACATTGCGTTCGACCGTCTCCAGTTTTTCATGACGGATCTTCTGAAGGTGCGCCGGCTGGGTATGGATAAATAGTTCGTTGATCGTGGGGATTTCCAAGTCATCGATCAAGCCGAGATTAATCCCAAGTCGGACGCTGGAAAGCAGGTCCATTGTCTCTTCCGAACTGATCGTCCGAGCCGTTTTCAGGATTCCATAGGCGCGTGAAACTTGATCGTGCAAACCGCGACGGTTTTCGCTGACAAGAGCCTGACGGACGCGACGTTCGTACGAGACGATATTTGGCACGACATCCTGGATCGTCCGAATCAGGTGCTCTTCACTTTTTCCGAGCGTGACCTGATTCGAAATCTGGTAGAAGTCTCCCATGGCCTGACTTCCTTCACCATACAGCCCTCGCACCGCGAGATTAATCTTTTGCAGAGCTTGAAAGACTTTTTGGATCTCTTTTGTGTGAACGAGTGCAGGAAGGTGCATCAGTACGCTGACCCGAATCCCTGTTCCACAATTTGTCGGGCAAGCGGTCAAGTAGCCCAGCCGATCGTTAAATGCATAAGTCCGTTCGGCCTCAATCGCGTCATCGATGGCGTCAATTTCCAGCCAGCAATCGTCGAGCGCGAACCCGCTGCGCAACACCTGAATCCGCAAATGATCTTCTTCGTTGATCATCACGCTGACGTTTTCTTCGTCACTGATACCGACACCTCGCTGACCATGTGTTTCGGAGTGCTCGCGACTGATCAACTGTCGTTCAACGAGCATTTGACGGTCGATGGTATCCAGAGCGCTGACTGAGATATAATTCAATTTTCGTCCGCCAGGATTCTTGGCGATCTGCCGTCTCAGCAGTTCCTCGATCTCGGCTCGAGCGCGGTCATCAGCGCGACTGGGAAATGAAAAGTCGGCCAGATTTCGGGCCAGCCGAATCCGACTCGACATGACAATATCCGAATCAGGTCCCGTCGCTTTTAACCACTCGCCGCTCGTGCGTGTTAAGGACTCGAGGTCCACGTCTATTCCTTCAATGGTGTAGTTGCTGAAAGGGACCGATCATCACAAGCTTCGGATCGTTCGTCATGGGATTCGAGTTCCCTGTGACAAATCCGTTCTCAATCGGGTTCGTTTGAGGCATGCCCTGCCTCGGCCTTTGATTTGGCCTCTTCAATGTGACGGATCGAATCGCGGATGCGCGCTGCGTCTTCGTATCGCTCTTCTTCCACGGACGATCGCAGTTCATTGCGAAGTTTGATCAACTGGAATTGCAGTTGACTCGCCTGCGGGGATCTTTTCGGGACCTTGCCGACATGAGTCGTTTCGCCGTGGATATTTTCAAGTAATGGTAGTAGTTCGTCTTCGAAAACAACGTAATCGTGGGGACAACCCAACCTCCCTTGAGCCCGAAACTCTTTAAACGCGATTCCACAATTCGGACAAAGCTTTTGATCAAGCTCTTCCAGAATTGACGCTTCACTTTCAGAATCCGGGTCCATCGCTGCATCTCCTTTGGAGGCTTGCGAATGACTGAGGTATTCTTTTGCACATCCCTCGCAGAGGTGGAGCGCCTGCACTTCTTTCTGGTGCAACTCGGTGATGTGTAATACAGCTGGTTTTGAGCAACGTCCGCATTTCATGACTGACACGTGGGGCTTGGGCAAGAGGGAGTCGTACCAACGAGATTCTATGAGCGATCGACGGGAAAGGAAAGCACAGATCGTCAGGCTCGGTCATCGGAAACGCTGTTCGGCGGTCAGATTCGGAACCGCTTTCGTTGCAATGTCACCTCGTTCCCGGAGGAATTGTAATTGACGTCGTCCATGAACGCCCGCATCAGCATCACTCCGCGTCCAAACGGGCGTGCGAGATTTTCTGGATCGGTCGGGTCGGGAAGCGTCGCTGGATCGAATCCTTTACCATCATCGCGAATTACGAATGTTGCTTCGTCTGCATTGAGCCGCAGTTGTACGTGAATCCGTCTGTCGATCCACGGCGCTATTTGCCGACGTTCTTCCGCCAGGGCATAAAACGCCTGATGATCCTTTTCTTTAAGTTCCGAACTGACTTCGAGGTTGCCGTGATACATCGCATTCAGCAGCGCTTCTTCCAGGGCGGTCCCAGTTCTCAATCGATCCGTTCGATCCAGACTCCAGACATCGGCAAGAACCGTTTGGAAGTGTCGCGACATCGCCATCAACAAATTGACGTCATTTTCAAGAATAAAGTCTTCGCGACGCTCGCCAATTCGATTCATCAGTTCCGAATGCTTCCGACTCTCGTGCATCGCTGCCAGTACTCGGCGAACAGTATCGACCAGCATCGTCGCCAGCGATCGCTTGGGCACATAGCTAGAAGCCCCGGATTGAAGTGCTTCCACCGCAATTTCTTCGTTCCCTCGCGAAGTCATCAGGATGACCGGGACGTGCGAATGGCTCTTGCGAAGAGTTGAGATTAGTTCCAGGCCGGTTATGCCTGGCATTTGCAGATCAGTCACGATGATGTCGGGCGCCGAAGCCTTGATTGCGGCCAGTGCGGCGTTTCCGTCCACTGCTTCAATGACATTCCAGCCGGACTCCTGCATCAACAGGCCATTTGCCAACTTCCTGTCGACGCTCGAATCGTCGACCACAAGAATGGTCGTCATTAGAGGCTTCCGCAAAACGAGTGAGGATCTGAAATCATCAAACGAAACCATCCTTCGGTCGACCAGATGCTTTTCTACTCTAGCGGCTCGTGTCGACGCCGCGAAAAGGATACGGTCCAATTCGATCGGCGTGAAGTCTACGAGACATTTGGTTATCCTGACCGATACTTGTTTAAACAATATTGCAGCCCAATCTAACTCCCAAAACTCGGAATGCAACGAATGGTTACTCTAAAACAACGACTAAAAACCAACGAAATTGTACGGATTTGCGGCGTTGGGCGGATGCCCCACCACAATTTAATCCATATTCTGGGGATGAGCGGAGGGTTTCATGGGATCTGGTTCGACTTGGAGCACGTCGGATTTTCGTCCCAGGAACTTGAGATCTTGACGATGGCAGCTCGCGAACACGGTCTCGATACATTCTGCCGAGTTGCCCCGACAGATTACGCCACGGTGACTCGATGCCTTGAAGCGGGTTCCAGTGGCATTATGGCCGCTCAGATCTTCAGTGCCGAACAGGCCGAGGAATTTGTGCGTTGGTCCAAGTTCTCGCCGCGTGGTTGGCGTGGCTTGAATACCGGTGGATGGGATGCAAGATTTTCCACGATTCCTGCCGCTGAGTACACACGCAAAGCAAATGAAGAGACGTTTGTTGCGATCCAGATTGAAACGCTGGCTGCAATCGAACAGTGTCAGGCCATCGCAGCAATTGATGGCGTTGATGCCCTTTTCGTCGGTCCTTCGGATCTCAGTCAAAGCCTCGGTGTGACTGGTGAGTTCTTTCACGAGAAATGCCTGGCAGCGATCGATAAAGTGTCACAGGCTTGCCGAAATGCAGGAAAGCCATGGGCGGCGGTGACATTCAACCCGAAGCATGCCGAAATGCTGATCCGCAAGGGTTGCCAAATGCTCTCGCCAACAAACGATATTCGTTTGGCTGTCGCAGGAGTTAATGCGGTCAAAAATGACTTCGCAGATCTCTTTTCCAGAGCGTCGACATAACAAAATTGCCAGCGTGAATACCCGCGAATTGCTTGACCACGGGAATTCCTCATCCATAACATTGATGACATCGTTGTCGGGGTGGCTCGCGACTGGTCGATCAATACGGAATTCTGTCGAGGGGGCAATTTGATGAGTACGAAAAATGTTCGAGGTTGCCTGGCAATGTTGTCATTGCTGAGTCTGGCCTTATTCGTTTCAGAAGTTCATGCGTCTGGTCCGGCTGTCGCTCAACAAACTGTGGTACAAGTA
>JBAXBD010000476.1:0-5258 GCA_037142165.1 Schlesneria sp.
TTCCGGTAGATCACCGGGTAATACTGGTGAGTTTCCCCCTGGTTGAAACCGTAAAAATATTCAAATCCCAAGCCCGTCGGCCAGCGGTCGAATGGGCCGGCCGGACTGATCGCCGTTTCAGGAGTGTTATGCCATTTCCCGAACATACCGGTCGCATAACCATTGTCGCGCAAGGTTTCGGAAACCAGACCACAGCTTTTGGGAATGCTACCCGTATAGCCAGGGAAACCAGTCCCCATCTCGATAATGACGCCCGTTGCACAAGTGTGATGATTGCGTCCCGCCAGTAAGGCCGCGCGAGTCGGGCTGCAGAGCGCCGTCGTATGAAATCGATTGTACTTCAGCCCATTATTGGCCAATTTGTCCATGTGCGGCGTGGGAACAGGCCCACCAAATGTCGAACACATGCCAAAGCCAACATCATCCAGCAAAATCAGTAGTACATTCGGACTACCTTTTGCCGCTGTCGCAGGCTGCGGAAAGCTGGCGATTGAATCCTTATAGGTTTCACCAATCTTCCCTTTAAACGCCGGATCGGGTTTCGGCAACTGGGAGCCGTCGGACTTGATCGTAATCTTGTCTTCAGCAAATGACGGATTCGTTCGGTCCGTTCCCACTAATGAACCAAGCAGAACGCCGATAACAATCGCCGCAACTGAAAACGTTATTCGCGATTTCATCCTTGCTCTCCAATTACCGTTACCACTTGAAACTAAGCCAGTACGATCAACACACGAGAATTCGAAGACCTGTCAGACACGAGGTCTTCGCCGAACGTGCCATCAATTTGTTTGGCATTCCGCACAGAATCCGTCTCAAAGTCTCTTACGTAATTGCTCGCTTAACGATTTCCACAGCTCCCCATCCCGACAGCATTCCAAGCAGGTAAGTCCCCATGATCAGAAACACTTTCCGAATTTGCATGGACCATGTCAGCAGCCTGACATCGACGATTTCCAGGTTCTGGATGGAAAAGATCAGGATTGTGATAAACAGTAATACGGCGATTGTCCCAGTCACGTACTTCATGATGAACTCCAAAGTTTTTTATTAGTCAATCTTTACTTCGGCACCTTTTTTGACGCCGCCATTTGTCCAATCACAACTCCAGCCGGGAAACACCGATTGAGGATACGGGTCCGGTGCGATGCTTTCCTCTGACTGATAGACAATCTCGAATTGACGGCTTTTGCCGACTCGCCCTAGCCGAAATCGTTTGTAAGCATGCTGTGTTTTCGGATCAATCCTCAGTTCACCACCTGGACCATCGAATTTGATTCCACTGCGAAGAGCCTCTCGAACTTTATCAACATCGAAGCTCTCCGCTTTTTCCACTGCAGCCTTCCACAAGTAAACCGATGAATATGCCGCCTCGATTGATTCGTCAGTGATTCGGTCATAGCCATGTTCCTGCTGAAACCGATTAATAAACTTTTTGTTTGCGTCGGTATTCAAGCTTTGAAAATAACTACGGGCCGAAAAATGCCCGTTCACGTTATCGGAGCGCATTCTTCGCAGTTCGTCTTCTCCTACGTTTGTCGAGACAACGGGAACCTGATCCGCCGTGACCCCTGCGGCAGCCCATTCGTTATAAAAGCTGAGATTGCTGTCACCGTGGAGAGTACTAAGAATCGCGTCAGGTGACGCCTTTTCAATGTTTCGCGCGATTCCCGTCTCCTTCTGACTCAATGGAATGTACGTCTCACCCACGACTAAAATCGATTTGTCCTGCAGATATTTCTTGATAATCAGATTTTCGGTTCTTTGGCGCACGACGTCTGATCCGACCAGAAAAATCCGTTTCCGAGACCCTCCAGCTTCACTCAGCAGCCAGTCAATCGCAGGAAGGATCTGTTGGTTAGGAGTCGAACCGGTATAGATAATATTTCGCGACGACTCGTTACCTTCGTATGAAACTGGATAAAATAATAAACCGTTCGACTCTTCGAATACCGGTAATACTGATTTGCGACTGGCGGACGACCCACAACCGAAGACGACAGCAACTTTGTTTTCGCTCAAAAGTGTTTTCGCTCTTTTGGGAAATACAGTGGTTGCTCGTGACGCACCGTCTTCGACGATAGGATCAATTTGCGCTCCCAGGATTCCCCCGGCGGCATTGATATCTTCGATGGCCATCAACTCGATGTCGCGCAACGCTATTTCGCTCATTGCTGCCAGGCCGGTCTGGGAATGCAGAATGCCGACCTTCACGGACTTTTTTTCAGATACCGGTATCAGTTCGCTGCAACCTGCAAACACGAACGGAACAAGTGCGCGCATTGAAGCCAGAGCAAACGCACCGCTTCCTTGCTTCAAGCAGTCGCGACGCGTCACTCCGTTCGTGACATCGATTTCGTTTTTCTTCATGACTGAAATTCTCGTAGTCCTAAAACGTCGCCTCAGAAGGGTAGTCTGATCCACCATGTTTCTGCGTCATCATCCAGTACCGCCAGTAAGGAGCGGGATTGAGCAGGACTTTTCCAGGCCCTTCGAAAACTCGAACAAAATGCTCGCCAGAAGTGAATCGCCCAAAGTAATTTTTGGTCGGTCTTTGAATCTTGAACTTCACATCCGGGGTTCTGGCGATGACATACATCCCTTCGGCGACAAGTCTTTGTCCTCGTCCCAAGACGTGTTCTTCGATGGGGCCGCGCGTTGTCACAACGACTTTTCCATGACCGGCAACTTTGGTCTGGAGGTAAACCAGGCCTTCACCGGCCCAGATCGACGTCATCAGATTTTCACGGTGAAAGCTAAGATTGACCCGTCCTTCTGAAGCCCAGTAAGCACCACGCTCCAGAATCCAGCTTTCTCCTTTCAGCTCAATCACGTGGAATCCGCCCAGCGACGATTCCAACGTAATGATCCCCGTTCCCGTGTACGTCGGACGATAGATCGATTCGTCAGCAAGGAGAGACGTAATCAGCCCCTTTATCGAAGGAATCAATTCGGAGTGGACTGTGATGTCACCTTTAAGGTAACTGAGCGCACCTGCTTCGACGCGTACCGTCTCGTTGTTCAGGTGAACATCAACGTACTGCATCCCTTCCATATACTCGACTTTAAATTCCGCCATGCTGCATTTCCCTCGGTTAGTCTTCTAACTCCAAGTTCGACTCTTCCAACATACTTTTGTACACGAGTTCAAAGGCTTCTGACGAAACGCTCACTTCGCCACGTAGCGGATTGTCCATCGCCGCAATCAAAAAAATCATGGCACCCAGGAAAAAAACGAGCATACCACCCAGCAGCAAATGGGTGAGGAATCTCATTTCAAACATCCACACGATTGAGATATTGATTAAGGCTCCAATCAGCACGACATACCACATGACGGCAGGGATGCCCGTCGTTACGGAATGCAGCCGCATTCGTCGTGCTTCAAAAAAAATGTTGAATTGGCGAAGTGTCTCAGCGTGAAGAATCTCCTGCCCTCTCGTTTGAGGTTCGAATGCCAACAGCCGTTCGTGAAATGCCGTGACTCGCACTCGCCCTCCATCAGGAATAATCCCTTTCTTTTGCAGCGGCCAGGCGTACTTGATCACGTAAAGCGTATAGTCGCGGAGTAACCAACAGAGGTCCTGGTCAACCGGATGGGGATATCCATTCACGTCCTGGTAGAGGGCCCGTAAAGCGACTGCTTCTTTCGAAACGTTCTTATCAACTTCCCCAAAGTTCTGGTACGCGGCCACTGCGATCAGCCCTAGAAGCAAACCGTAAAACACGCAAAAGCACGACAGAACATAGCCAACCAGGTCATTCGTCCCGGAACGGCTTCTCACGAAAAGGCGCAGAAACGGGCGGATAAAAAGGCAACCGACCCAATAGAAAAGCACGAAACCACACGAAATCGCCAGGGAGAGTTTCCAACTCGGGATATCGTAAATCCGGTAGATCACATTGAAATCAAACACGTCGCACTCCTCAATGAAACCCTGTCTGTTGTTCTGCGTGACCCAACTTCAAAATTCAGCCGATCACCGACAGGCTTTCACAGGTTTCGAACAACGGACGCAACTGTGTTGAATTGAATGCCTGGACTCAACGATCTTTTTCGTTGTGTCGAACACGGTCACGCCCGCACGGTGAAGCATCAATCCGGCACCCACGAACGCCCCGATCGCCAGCATCACTGCAATCCAGAAACTCGTGTAAAACAGGGCGATAAGAAACAGGATGAACGCACACGTTGCCAGAGAGGGCCACCAGCCGCCGACGCGATCAAAATAAATCGTTGGCTCTTCTTCTTTCGTGGATTCTTTATCACATGTCTCGCAAACGAGTTTGCCGTGGTAGTCACATTGTTGATTCAAGCACTGGAATTGCGGGTCGGTTGGCAAGACTCGTGCGCGGCACTGGTAGCAGAAATAATTGCGGCATCGCGGGCAGTGATAAGCACCGGGATCGACTTCAGACCCGCATGCGGGACACTTTTTTGTATCACCCAGACGCTGAACTTCGTTCAACGTAACCGGTATCGCTTCGGGGGACGTTTCTGCGGTTTGCATCTTCAGCTCATCGTTACGTATTTTACTTTTTATCCGAGTCTCTTCATCAAGTGACTCGTCTTCCCGCGTCAAAAGTTGATTTACGCTAACAATCCGCTCGAGCCGTCTCCAGCGTTCGGAAGATTTTTCTCCAATTCTTCTTAACTCAACAGACAGAAAGGTCAAGTAATGTCACTTAAACAGGTTATTTCACCGGGTAATAAATTTTTGTCGTGCCGATCGTGCCGTTAAACTTGAACGGCGCCTGGTCGAAGTAGTCGAGAGATACGGGTGAGCCCAGATCGCTTCCAAGATCGAGACAGTCGTTTGTCCCGAAATGCGTTGCAGCCGTGACTGGTACTTGACCTTCTGCCACGGTTTTCCCATTAGCTTTCAACGTAATGTCCATCGGACCACCCATTTTTGCCGTCAGCTTGGAAATGACTTCCAACTGGACCTTGCCGACCGGAAGTTTTTCCTTGGACCGGATCTTGATCCGGTCGATTTCGAAAATGTTGTATTCGTAGCAGAGAAAGCCATCTTTCACGTAACACGTCAGTCCGCCTGCGAAGCCAGCGAGAGCGTAAAGCACCCCGTTTGCATTTGCTGGGACATCCAGTTCCATACTGACCGTGCTGTCGAACTTGCCCAGCTTGGGAGCTGCCGCTTCAGACATCCTGTTCATTGGCCCGGTGAATGTCCATTCGCGATATGGTGTCGAGGGAGCGTCTTCGGGGTGATACAGTGCTGTCGACCATAACCAGCCGC
>JBAXBD010000477.1:0-5242 GCA_037142165.1 Schlesneria sp.
AAATCGTCGTCCCTTCGTCACGTTTGTCTTCGTTTTCATGTATTATTTGGCGCGTTACGCGCTCAGCTTTGTTGCGCCAAAACACAAAAATCATGACGACCCGCGCGAATGTGCGTTTGATCGCAAGATCGACAAACGCGATCTGATTAAGAGCATGAAGGCCCGCTCGTTATGCGACGACTGTCGCAAAGCAATTCTGGCAACTCCGAATACGATGTCTGCAAGCCAACTCGAAGCAATTGATGCTCTTTTTGATTTGGCCCGCACGCTTCTCGCCGCCGAAGGCCATAAAGGCGCCCGCCAGTCAGCGTTTATTGGATCTTCAACCGAAGGTCTTCCGATTGCAAACAAGCTACAAGCGGCACTCGAGTATGATTTGGAGTGTATCGTCTGGAATCAAGGAACTGTGTTTGGTTTGGGTGACGCTACTCTCGAATCACTTGAGTCTGCCGTCAAACATTATGACTTCGGCATCTTCGTGTTCACGCCAGATGACAGTCTTCACACCCGTGGTGAAACAAGGCCAGTTGCGCGTGACAATGTCGTTTTCGAATTGGGATTATTTGTCGGTCAACTCGGACGACGAAAGGCGTTCGTTGTTCATCCACGAAACGGAGCAGTTGCGATTCCCAGCGATCTGCATGGAATCACAACTGCTACCTATGATCCAACACAAAGCAATTTGTCGGCCGCACTCGGTCCAGCTTGTGAGAAGATTCGGGCGGCGGTGTCACGTGTGTTCTGAGTGTTGCTGGACTAAGGATTAGTCCAATTGATGCCGAAAACAAATGACGACTAGGAAATGCAATCCGAAGTTCCAAATTAAACAAATACCGTAAAATGGCCGAACAAAACGGTCCAGCCGAGTGGAGTACCACCGGCTGACCTCCAACGTTAGGCCTCAGAGTCCAAGCTCCTGGTACTCCCCCAATGCAGTCAAACCCAACCTATGTTCATCTGATTCCCGAACAAGCACTCCCGCAGCTACCCTTCCCCAGGTCCTTTCGGGTTGTAGTCGTCCTTGAGGCAGAGTGCTCGGCCGTTTGGAGAGAGACCGTGAGCAAATGGCTGGTTGACTCAGGATGCCTTTATGCAATGACCTGGGGCGAGAACAGCACAGTTTGGGACACGTCGATAGACATAGCAAATATTGAGAAATTCGACTACAAGGAAATCCCAGAAGATCACTTCGTAATGACGACTTGGCACGACTCGGAACCTTTGAGCGAGACAATGTGGTTCGCCAAGAACAACGCCTTTCACCCAACCGTCGAGCTTCAGTACACACTGCTTGCCCACATAGCTGATCAACCAGCAGAGGTGCGCCTAGTCCATGCCTACACTGAGGCCTAACCTCTCGCTCAAGCGGACCCTACACAGCGTGCCGGCAATTGGCCCTTCATTTCATTCTGGGCCAATTGCCGTCCCGCTGTTCCGGGCCGCTTAGCTCAAACGTTCGGAGGAAGGGGTTCACGATGGCGAAGGTTACAGAGGGAATGCTGGTCAACGTGGAGTACGGCGCCATCAAAATCAAGGAGACCATCGACAAGAAGGTCATTATGGATTCCGACAGAGAGTATTCGCTTGTCGCGCTCGACACCGGCGATAAGTTTCATCTCTCCGGCGAGTCCGGTCACGAACTTGAAGTTGTTGGGATCGGCAGCAGGCTTTAGGTAACGCAGGACGATGGCACGATCATCATCGAAACGGTGTGACGTGATCGAACAATTCAAACGGGGCTCGTAAACGGTATCCATGAATTAATTTGTCTTTCGCTCTCGGCTTGTGTACCGTGACAAGTGTCAAACCAGTCGATCGAGCCGCGTGCAGAACGATCGGCGGACCTCAAATGATCGGCCTAAGTATCGTTATCCGTCCAATTCCAAATTCCGCTTGGTACTCTGATGGCATCATCTGTCTACCTCGAAACAACGATTCCCAGCTATCTGACTGCTTGGCGTAGTCCGGAACTCTCGATGGCAGCCAAACAGCAAACGACACGGCAATGGTGGGATGATCGACGTCAACAATTTGACCTATTCATCTCGGATGCCGTCCTGCTCGAAGCTTCCGGAGGCGATCCTCATGCGGCAAAACGGCGGCTTGAAGTTCTCGACGGAATCCCTGTGCTCGACCCGTTGTCCGACGCTGATGAAATCGTGATCACACTAATTGATCGTCTTTCTCTTCCGGCACGTGCATTGATGGATGCGGCTCATATTGCTATCTGCATCGTTCACGGCATCGACTATTTGCTCACGTGGAATTGTACGCACATTGCCAATGCAACATTCCAACCGATCATTTATGATGTATGCGACGATTTCGGTTTTTCGATGCCCGTGATCTGCACTCCTGATCAACTCATGGGGGATGACTATGACTCTTGACACAATTCTTTCAGAAGTTCGGCGTATTCGTGAAGTATACGCTCAACAATTCAACGGCGATGTCCGCTTGATGATGAATGATTTGCGCAAGCGGCACAGCGAATCTGACCGACAATCTGCTTCCCGCGAGCCAAAGCCACGACGCAAGGTTCCACAAATCGAACGCGCGCCTTGAATTTGCCGAACAAGCCGGTCCAGCGTAATGGAGTACCATCCGCTGACCTTGAACGTTCGGCACAACAGTCCATGTCGGAGTTCAATACTACGATCATCGAAACCTATCCCCGAATTTCTCGCACAGAAGTCAAGTTACTCTGGCACTGCGATTTTTGGGACGGTCCACTGTCGGGGATGTTGCTCTACGGAACCGAGATGTGTTGGTTTTCGATGATTGTCGAAAATGAACATGAGAATAAACCATGGTACCGTCGTTTCGCCATTATTCGCCTAACGTCGGACCAGTTGGCAGACGAGCAGTATTGGCATGATCTGTTTCGCCAACACGTAGGCACCCACACCGACTATGGAGACGACGAGCGACGGACTCTGGGAGCTGTGTTACCGAAAACGGGTTGGCATCAGTTCTACGACAAATACAATGAACGACCGAAGCGAGACTACTCGACTGCGCCAATCCTCGGCTGGTTCGAGACGTGACGAAGTGTCGAACAATCCAATGCACCCGAGCGGCGAAGTTGGGCGTTTTCAAATGGACAGTCTCTCGTCGCCGCCCGGTGATTGGTGACGTTCGCCACCTTGGATTACGTTGGACGTTGAGACAGCACATAGGCGTCGAATAGATCAGCCAAGGAAAGCCCTCGATCTTCGGCGCTGTAGAACTCGTCTGTTAGATCATGAATCTGCTGCATTTTGTCTTCAGGTAAAGCGAGCAAGATTTTCATTCGAGCGTCGCGATCTGTTGGTGGTCCAGTTGGCCCAAAGTAGCAATTCGCTCTTTCCAGTATTACGGCCGCATCATCCGCCCCAATCCGTCTCAAGACCTCCGGTGTTTCCTGTGCGAGGTCGCCAGACGAGTTTAGCAGGTATTGATGCATGCCGCCGTTGTTGATCTCGCCTTGGAAACTGTTGATGCAAAGGGCGTCACGCTGAAGTCGCGACAGGGCAGAAACGCCACCGTCTTTCAGCGTCTGCCAATACTCAGCGTTAAATCGTTTGAGGTATTCGTCGTCAGTCATCGTGTGGTGGCGAACGTCAAAGGTTAACCCGCGCGGGCAAAGCTGCGCGACGGATACTGAGTTACGATTTCAAGATCGGCATGGCAGGCCGTGAAGCCGCTGCTTTGTCCGTGTCGGGTTGAACCGCTTGTTCGGCGATGGCTTTTTGTCGCTGGCGTAGTTGAGCGAGATGAATCTCGATGACGTTCAATAACGGTTCATCTTCAATGTCCCAGAGCGATTGGTTTTCAAATTCCTCGGAGAGAAACCCCAGATTGGCCATCAACTGACCAAATCGGATGTCAGCAGACAGATCGCACAACGCCAAAAGTTTCTCGACGATTGTTTGTTGAATTTGCGAGATCATGGCAGCACTTCTCTAATTGTTGGTGACTGGGCGTGGTTTTTGGGGATCTTTCCGATGACTTCCACAGGAACCGTGGTTCCAGGTGCCAGTTTCGCAATTCGCGTCGCGCGAGTGGCCCCGTTGTAAATGACCAGAACACCATCCGACGATTCATAAACCCATAACGGCGGCATTCCTTCTCGAGAAGCTCCGAACTTGGCAATTTGTCGTTGCAATTTTCCAGGGTCTGCACCTTGCGGCCGGGACGGCGGCACGCGCAATTCACAGGGGTCCACTTCACGGTAATCAGGTTGCATGGCGCCTAGTATACCAGAAACTCGTTCCACAAAAAGGTAATGATCGCGGGGATCATCCCTTCAAATAAGTCAGGTCAACTTCTGCACCCACACCTGTAGATGTTCGGTCCTTCTTCGTAAGTACCTTTGCCTTTGCAAATTGGACAACTGTCCCCAACATTCGCGCCACAAGCACATTTATAGATGTTAGGACGCTCCTCGTACCACCCTTTGCCACCGCATAACGGACATTCTTGTCGTTTATTGTCGGTAGATCTGCTGTTCTGGGGCATTGTTTGAACGCTTTTTTTGTGATGTTAACGCCGAACGTTAGAGCTGACTTGGACGCGAACAAAAAGGAGAAATTGATGAGCGAGAACAATGTTGAAAACCCACAGGCTGCGTCTCAAGTCGAGCGGCTTGTTCGGCTTGATTTATCAAACGCAGATTCAGTGCGTGCTCATTATTTTGAGCGAATGTGCTCACGCATTGATTCAATTGCTATTCGGAATGAGATGCGTCACTGGGAACGCACAGAACAGTACGAACGTTCGGTGTTAGGAAAACTATCGATGGCATGTTGGAGTCTCCTTGGTCTGTTGTTACGACGTGATGCACGCTTGTGACTTTGAATGATTTACCATCTTCGAGTTTTAGTCGTTCGTCGACTCGGGGGACGCACCCGCATGCAGCAAAGAACGCCACGCAATCGCGGTCATCGTCTGTGCGGGAAGGATCATCGCAAATTATATGAACAGGAAAGAGTCCAAGTTTTGAAATTGCGATGCGTTGTTCAACGGTAAGCGAGGCTGATTTATTCGGATCGCGACTGAGCATAGAGATTCCTTTCAATGTCAACATTCAAGCGAAACGAGCGTAGTTGTGATTCTGTGTTCTGTGCCGAACTAATTATTATCCGTGATTGATCGCGGATAACACCAAATTTTCGGGGATATCCGCGATAGCGCGATGGTTTTCCTGCCATCGCGGATATCACAATACTGCCGCGATAGCATTTTGCAAGTGAATTTTGCG
>JBAXBD010000478.1:0-5224 GCA_037142165.1 Schlesneria sp.
GAATTCACCACGCTTTCTTTCAAAGAACAAGTGATGATTATCGAAAAAGTATTCCTGAAGACTAATTAGTTTATTTGAATTAGATCGCTGATCAGCTTCTACAATTTTACTTACTACCGCTATTATCACACTTGGCATCACCGATACACGCAGGATGTTGAACGTGACCCCGAACTGATGACGCCCAAGCCGCGTAACCTGTTCGAATATCTGATGGAAATCAGTGCCATTCCGTTCTGGTTTTTGCGGCCGATGATGTTTGCGCGGCTGGCGCTCGGAATGACAAGCCCGTATCCGTTCGTCCCGGCAAACGCTCGCCAGAAGATTGCGATTTCCGCAGGGCTTCAACTGGCAGTTTATGTTGCCGGCGTTGTTTCCATTGTCATGGGTTATCCGTATGACCTGTACTTTTTCTTTTTGCCAGCAATTCTCGCTCAACCGTTATTGCGAGCCATCCTGATCGCGGAACACACAGGCTGTAGTAATGACGAGGATGGTTTGACGAATACGCGAACAACGCTGACAAGCCTTCCGATTCGGTTGCTGATGTGGAACATGCCCTATCACACAGAGCATCACCTTTACCCGTCAATTCCGTTTTACCAGTTGCCAAAAGCTCACACCGAACTCCGCGAAAAACTGGTGCATCTCGCTCCCAGCTATGTCGCTGCGAACCAGACGATTATCCGGTCACTTGGTACTGAAAAGCGAGAAGGTGCGACTTGACCGACACGGCATCCGCCCACTTCCCTTCCCCGGACTTTGAACGATTTCCGTTGAAGGATTTTCGGTTACAGTGTGGCCTTGTATGGCCAGAAGCACATCTGGCTTACAAGACGTACGGAACATTAAACGCCGATCGATCCAACGTCGTACTCTATCCGACGTCGTATGGTGCCCAGCACATGGACATCGACTGGTTGATCGGTCCCGACCGGATTCTCGACCCGACTCGCTATTTCATTGTGATTCCGAATATGTTCGGGAACGGGTTGTCGACGTCTCCGTCGAATACTGCAGTGGCAGCCGGTACCAATTCTTTTCCACACGTGACGCATGTGGATAACGTCAACGCTCAGCGTTTGATGCTCGGCGAAGTGTTTGGAATCCAACGGCTGGCTCTCGCTTATGGCTGGTCGATGGGTGCTCAACAGGCATTGCACTGGGGTGCACTTTTTCCCGATTCCGTTGAAAGTATTGCCGCCATTTGCAGTTCTGCGAAGACCTCGCCGCACAATCGCGTTTTTCTGGAAGGGCTGAAAGCGACATTGACGACTGACGCCGCCTGGGAAAATGGCCGCTTTGTTCGGCGTCCGGAACGAGCACTCAAGGCGTTTGGCCGAGTTTACGCCGGTTGGGCACTTTCCCAGGCATTCTACCGCGAGCATGTTTATTTGAGCATGGGATACTCGTCGCTTGAAGACTTTCTTGTTCGTGACTGGGAAGCAAGCTTCCTTCGTCGTGATGCAGCCAACCTGTTGGCGATGCTCGAAACCTGGATGTCGTCAGACATCAGTGACAACGAGGTCTACCACGGAAATCTGGATGCTGCGTTGGGGGCAATCACGGCGAAAACGCTGATTATGCCCGGTCAAACCGATTTGTACTTTACCGCCGAAGACAGCCTGATTGAAGCTCGTAAGATTCCGCATGCCCGTTATCTCCCGATCCCCTCGATCTGGGGACACCGAGCGGGTAACCCAGCCAAAAACCCTGCTGACCAGTTGTTTTTAAAGTCGGCCATTGCCGATTTGCTCAACGATTAAAAGGTTGAAAGACCACAACGATGGAATTGCAAAAGACTGCCGAAGAGTTGGGTATTCGGTACCTGCTCGTTTCGTATTCCGACCTGCTGGGGACATCTCGGTCGAAACTGATCCCCGCCGCGGCAATTGACGAAGTCTGCGAAAAGGGGGCTCCGTTTGCCGGTTTTGCGACGTGGCTCGATCTGACTCCGGCTGATCCCGATGTCTTTGCCCTTCCCGATCCGAACAGCCTGATTCAGCTCCCCTGGAAGCCCGAAGTCGGATGGGTTGCCGCCGATTTAATGATGAACGGCAAACCGCTGGCTCAGGGGCCACGGAATGTTTTACGGACGTCGATCGCACGTGCGGCATCGCGCGGCTACGAATTGCGAACCGGTGTCGAATGCGAATTCTTTTTGCTCACCCCCGATGGTCAGTCGATTGGTGACCCTTTCGACGACCAGCGGAAGCCATGCTATGACCAGCAGGCGCTTGTTCGACGTTATGATCTGATCACCCAGATCTGCGATGCACTGAGCCAACTCGGCTGGGAGCCTTACCAGAACGATCACGAAGATGCCAACGGGCAATTTGAGATCAACTGGAAATACAGCGAAGCCTTAAAAACAGCGGATCGACAGACGTTTTTCAAATTCCTGGTGAAATCAATGGCTGAACAGCATGGGCTGAGGGCCACATTCATGCCGAAACCCTTTACGAAATTAACGGGCAACGGGTGCCATATTCACGTTTCGCTGTGGGACCCAAAACAAAACGTCAACCTGTTTCACGATCGCAGCGATGAAGAGGGATTATCTCGGCTTGGTTATGAGTTTCTGGGGGGAGTCCTTCATTCCGCCGAAGCCTTGTCCGCCATCGTCACTCCCACAGTCAACTCCTATCGACGGCTTCACGCACGCGGTACCAGTTCCGGGGCCACGTGGTCCCCGAACACGATCAGCTATGCAGGCAATAACCGAACTCACATGATCCGAATCCCCGACGGAGGACGTTTCGAGCTGCGACTTGCCGACGGAGCGGCGAATCCCTATCTCACAGCGGCTGCGTTACTGGAGGCGGGTCTTGACGGGATCGACAACCATCGACATCCCGGCCCCCCGTCCACCACAAACGCCTACTATGCGAGTGTTCCCGAAGGACTTCGTTCGCTGCCTGACAACATGCTGGATGCTCTTCGAGCACTTCAAACGGACACGATTCTGACGGCGGGTTTGGGTCGTGAATTCAAAGATTCGTATCTGAAACTGAAGCATGCGGAGTGGCGTGACTTTTCCAGTTACGTCACAAAATGGGAAACCGACACGACTCTGGATTGTTGATGAGGCATCTGGGCCGTTTCGTGGATTAACGCTTTATCGCGACCACTCGACAATCATCCGTCGATCGATTCTCATTACACAATTCCTGTTCTTGCATACTGGGGTTGATCGCATGCTTCGAAACGTGATCTTTTTATTCGTGATATCAATCACCACCGGATTACATCCGCTGTGGGCTGATGACGTTGCCAAGCTCGTACTGACGAGCCCACTGCCGAACCAGGTGATCCAACGCGAAGGTTTTGAGCCGGGACGTTCACACGAACACAACGTTACCGGACCGGAGCTTGGTTATGCAGATATCGACGTTCAAGGGACGAGACCTGCTGAGCTTAAAGGAGAATTTGAGTTTCGAGTGATCGCTCTCAAGGGTGCTTACGGACATGACACCGATTGGGCGGTACTCACTGTGGACGAAGATGACCAGACGTTTCGGGGACCTGCGGAAATGGTTGCCGGTGGTTGGTATCGCCTGGAAGTTCGATGTGTCAGTGAAGGGAAGACAGTTGCAGCAGGATTCGTGGAACCTGTTGGTGTTGGCGAAGTGTTCGTCGTCGCTGGTCAATCTTATGCAGGCGGTACGAATGACGAACTTTTGAAAGTCAACGATCCTCAGTCGCGTGTGACCGCTTATGACTGGCAGACAAAGACCTGGCAGGTTGCGAATGATCCTCAACCTCATGTGGGAGATGGCGGAACAATCTGGCCACCACTTGGTGATCTGCTCGTTCCGACTCTTCGAGTTCCCGTCGCGTTTGTGAATGTCTCGGTTGGTGGAACATCGACACGCCAATGGATGCCGGAAGGAGAGTTACATAAGCGTCTTGTGATGGCCGGAAATGCGGTTGGGGCATTCCGTGCCGTCCTGTGGCAGCAGGGAGAATCGGACGTCATCGAAAAAACGACGACGGAGACCTACATCAAAAATATGATTAAAATACGGGAATCAGCGGCACGCGAATGGCGATTTGAGCCTACCTGGTTATTGGCAAAATCGACCCTGCATCCGACCGTCTACAACGACACGCATGGCGAAGAGCGGATTCGAGTTGCCATTCATCAATTATGGAAACGCCCTCATTTCGCACCTGGTCCCGATACCGACTTGCTTGCGGGCGAGAATCGTGGCGATGCAAATTCCCGCCGTCATTTTTCCGGTCTCGGACAGCGTCGAGCGGCTCTTCTGTGGTTCGTTTCGATCTGGAACCTGATCGAGCCGCCGTCACGTTAATTGAGCTCTGTCGCCTTCGGGTTGAGTCAACATGCGAATCGCCACCGGCGGAATCTCTCATGAAACAAGCTCGTTTTCACGAGTACCGACAACGTTAGCCGATTTCGAATCTGGTTTCGGACTTTATCGAGGTCCGGAACTGATCGAAAGATTCACCGATTCAAACATCTGCACGGGTGGTTTTATTGATGGCGCGAAGGCTCATGGGTTTGAGCTTTTGCCGCTGCTTTGGGGGTTCGCATACCCCAGTGGATTGATCGTGCGTGCGGATTACGAATCGCTCAAGCAGGAATTTCTTGACAGGCTGAGGCAGGCGGAGTTCGACGGCGGCCCCGTGGATGGTGTTCTGCTTGATCTTCACGGCGCAATGGTCATTGAAGGGAT
Source organism: Schlesneria sp. (assembly GCA_037142165.1). GTDB lineage: Bacteria > Planctomycetota > Planctomycetia > Planctomycetales > Planctomycetaceae > Schlesneria. Next base: position 4,701 of record JBAXBD010000478.1, read on the forward strand.
CGACGACGGGGATGGTGATTTCATTGAATCGGTCCGTAATGTCGTCGGGCCACAGATTCCGATCATCGTGACGTTTGACCTTCATGCCAATCACACCCAGCGTCGCGTCGATGCGGCGACAGCTATTGTTGGCTTTGATACGTTCCCACACGTCGACATGAATGAACGTGGTCGTGAAGCGGCAGACTTGATCGTGAGGACAATTCGAGGCGAAATCCGACCCGTCATCAGCCTGCATCAATTGCCGCTGTTCTGGAACACACCGACTCAAGTGACAACGCTCGCTCCGATGAACGAAGTGATGCGACGCGTCCATGAACTGGAGGCTCGACCTGGGATTCTTTCCATCACTCTGGCGACCGGGTTCCCCTGGTCTGACGTCCCCGACGTCGGTGCGAGTGTCGCTGTTGTCGCCGACGATAACGAAAATCTCGCCAGGTTGACTGCCGAAGAGTTGTCTTCATGGATCTGGGACAATCGCGAGCGATGGCATTGTCCGCCGCTCTCGGTGCGAGACGCCATTC
>JBAXBD010000479.1:0-5219 GCA_037142165.1 Schlesneria sp.
AATCATTATCAAAAACCAAAAATCCTTGACGAGTCGAATTCGCCATGAAAGCCATCGCCGTACTTCCCGGAAAGCCCAACAGCGTTCATCTTCGAGAGATTCCCGCTCCGAAACTTCTCGATCAGCCACAGCCGCATGTGTGTAAGATTCCCGAAGGACGAGCGGTTCTGGTGAAAACGCTGCAAGTCGGCGTCGATGCAACCGACCGCGAAATCAACGAAGCACTCTATGGAAACGCTCCTCCCGGCGGCGAACACCTCGTCATCGGTCACGAAAGCTTCGGTCAAGTGCTTGAAGTTGGCAATAAAGTCACGGAACTGAAGCCCGGCGATTATGTCTCGTGCACCGTCCGTCGACCCGGCGGATCGTTGTTCGACAAGATCGGACGAAATGACATTACCAGCGAAGAGGTCTACTACGAACGTGGCATCAATCTCTGTCACGGTTACATGACCGAATCATTCGTCGATGATGCCGAATTTATGGTCAAGGTTCCAGTGAATCTGAAGCATCTGGGCGTTCTGTCAGAGCCCGCCAGCGTTTGTGCAAAGGCTCTCGACCAGGCCTATCTGGCTCAACAACGTCTGCAGGTCTGGAACCCCAAGCGAGCCTTCGTTCTGGGAGCCGGTCAGATCGGTTTGCTCGCCACCATGATGTTGAAACTGCGTGGTCTGGAAGTTTACACGCTGGCAACGCGTCCCGGCCCGCATCGCAAGCAGGAAATTGCCGAAGCCTACGGCGCGACCTACGTCAGCACCAAACAAACCTCCATGCACGATCTGGCAAAAAAGGTCGGCAAGCCGGACCTGATTTTCGAAGCAACCGGCAACGCCGAAGTCGCGTTCCGAGCGATGGAAGTACTCGCTCATAACGGAGCACTCATCTGGACCAGCATCACCGGCGGCAAGCACGACGTGACCGTCGACGGTGCCAAGATCAACCTCGAATGGGTCCTCGGCAATAAGTTGCTGGTCTCCAGCGTGAACGGCAATCGCCGTCACTTCGAAATGGGAATTGCGGACCTGGCTGTGGGCGAACTGACATACCCGGGAGTGACGGAACGAATACTCACAAACCCTGTCGCTGGACTCGACAATTACAAGGAAATGATGCGACTATTGGTGGAAGAAAAAGAAGCCATCAAGGTCTTCGTCAACGTGGCGTAATTCCCCGAAAAAGCCATCAGTACCATCAAACGTTTCCGTCACGGTGAATGCTTGCGGTCAGGGAGAAAAAACATCGTGTTTCAAGGGACGCCTTGTTTGGATTGCGTAATATGCCACTTTTGTTCAGTGAATAAAATCCTTTACTTCTCCCAACTGGACTAACAGTACGAGTCGCAAGTATTGTTTGCAAGCTATCTATTGTTGGACGTTCATCAGGTTTTGGCCTTCTTGATCTCCGTGGGCGACCAGAATGTCAAGGAAACGGTTCGTCAGCTTTTCTGAAAGGCTGTTGGTTCGAAGTCGTTGTCGCAGGTTTGTGAAATCGACGCAGTCCATTTCCTGGTCTTGATTGAAGCAGGAGAAAACAACTTCGGTCGGAGACTTCGTGGTTGGGTCGACGTGCTGTTGCACGCATTGGCCGCAGACTTCTTTCATCATGCACTGCATCATCGAGTTGATCGAGGCAATGCCGACATGATTCGTCTTGAGATAAGGTTTGAGTACCGTATGCCGGGCTTCAGAGACGGCGCTCATCATGCGGTCAGATCCGATCGCAATGATGCGATCGACCTCATTCAACGGGATCAACGGCGTGCCTGAAAGTTCGCCTCTGGCATAGGCCAGCATCGACTGAACGATGTTTCCGACAAATGACAAGTCCGTTTTCCGACGCGGGATGATCGGTTCACCCTTATCGACCGACCACACGACTTGATCCGTTGCTTCTTCAAGAGCCTCCTGAAAGAAGAGACCCTCGTGATCTTTGTAGCCGGCAAAATAAATGACTCGCGAGCCGCGTGAGCGTAATGCTTTGCCGATCGAGAACAACACGGCATTACCCAGCCCTCCACCGGCCAGCAGCACGGTTTCTCCGGCCGGAGTTTCGCTGGGTGCACCAGTAGGTCCCATCACGACGACTGGTTCACCTGGTTTGAGTACGGCACATAGCCGCGAACTGACCCCCATTTCCAACACAATCATACTGAGAAGGTCGTGTTCGAGATCGACCCAAGCGCCCGTTAAGGCGATCCCTTCCAGCGTCATCCGGATGCCGTCAACCATGGGTGCTCGAGATTCATAGTTTTGCAGGCGGTAAAACTGGCCCGGCTGAAACCGGCGAGCGGCATACGGGGCTTTAACGATGACTTCGATAATCTTCGAATTCAACCGCTTGACTTCGACCACCCGAGGGACGAGGGCTTCGTCGAGGCGGTGCGTCAAGCCGTTGAATTTGTCGAGCGAGGTTGTTTCGTGTTCGGAACGAGCGATCTCTTTGGCAAACAGACGCCTGACCTGACGGATGCCATGCTTGGCCGAAGCCATCGCTTTGACAACGTTTCCGGCAAAGTCAGGGTGATTGTCTCCATAGAACGAGACGAAACGCCCTTGGTTTTCATAAGACATGAAGAACGCTTCTCGCGACGCTTCATGAACGGGTTCCAGCTTCCATCCATCGGCATCTGGGGTCAGCTTGTGCTTCTGGAAGAACCGACCGTCGGCATCAAGCTGGAAACTCCCCGGCGCCTCGCGCTCGCAGACGGTATTCGGCGTCGTCCCGGCGGCATAGCAAACGGCTTTGGCGGGAAGCACGACTTCCTGACCGTCGGTCCGCTTGAATCGAATAGCAGAGACCGCATTGAATGAATCGGGAATCGCTTCCGTGGGGACCACGTTTTCGACGAACCGAATCCCTTCTTCCAAGGCCTTCACGACCTCTTCGTGATTCAAGCGATAAGCCGGTGAATCGACCATCCGTTTACGATAGGCAACCGAAACTCCACCCCAACTGTCACACAAACCTGCAAGGTTGGGCAAGCGTCCTTCGCGTGAAGCGGAATCTCGCTCGGCTCGCACTGCGCGGCCATGCTCCAAAAACGTTTGAAGGATTTCACTCTCCTCCGGGTCGCACATGCTCCAGACGCTTTGTTCACCGAATTCTGCCGTCAGTTTCTCGAACTGTTCCAGTGTCTTTTCCACCTGCACCGGATAGTAGGCCAGCATCTCGGTCGCGGTGTCGATCGCAGTCAAGCCGCCGCCGATCACGATTCCGGGAAGTCGGACTTGCAGATTGGCCAGCGTCGATTTTTTAAAAGCACCCGTCAATTGCAGTGCCATCAGAAAATCGCTGGCGGTTCTGATCCCACGAAGAATGTGGTTCTTCATGGGGACGATCGTCGGCTTGCCGGCCCCAGTCGCCAGCGCCACATGGCGGAACCCAAGCTTCCATGCGTCGTCAATCGTCAGCGTTCCGCCAAAGCGAACACCACCAAAAAACCGGACATTTCGACGTCGCAAAAGTGTTAGATACATCACGGCAAGAAAGGTTTTATCCCAGCGAACCGTGATGCCATACTCAGAGACGCCGCCAAATCCTGCGAGAACCCGCTCATCCAACTCTTGTTTCAAGATGCCGAAGTCGCGAATCGGCGTGGCGACGGATTTACCTTGACCTGTCAGCGAGTCAGAAATCGGTTCCAGCTTCAGGCCATCAATACCAACGACGCCAAACCCCTCGTTGGCCAGATAGTGAGCCAGCGTGTAACCCGCAGGTCCCAGTCCAACGACCATGACATCGACACCGTTGTAAGGAAGTGCGTACGGACGGTGTCGGTTAAGCGGATTGAATCGTGTCAGCAGGCTGTAGATTTCGAACCTCAAGGGGAGGCTCAGGACATCGCTGACGACACCCGTTTCCGCCTGCGGAATGTTCACGGGGTCTTGCTTTTGAAAGATGCAGCCCTTCATGCAGTCGTTACAGATCCGGTGTCCTGTTCCAGGGCACATTGGATTGTCAAGCATGATCATGGCCAACGCAGCGATTGCAGCCCCGCGTTTGCGTAATTGATGCATCTCCGAGATACGTTCTTCGAGTGGGCATCCCGCGAGCGCAATACCCAAAGGATTTCGCTGCAACCCATTCGACTTGTCACGAAGGCCATGCGAACACGAGTCCTTTTCACGAGGATGGCAGATGACGCAATAGTCGATCTCACGCAGGTACTCTTTGCGATTCATGCGAGCATCAGTCAGTTTAAACCCATCGCGCAGGCGACGATGCTCGTGGGGCCCGACAATCAGTTCCTGCAGATCCTCTCGCGGACGTTCGATCTGGACGAGGTGTTCATAATCCAGCGTTTCGGGTCGCGTAAAAGAAACCCACCCTTCGACAAGGCGACGTCGCTCGGGTGTGGCGTTGACTTGAATGCACCAATCCCCCAGCACAGCAAGTGCTTGCTGAACTTTGTCGCTGAGCGTTACTTCCGGTCGATGGGCACAGATCCTTTCCGCCGCAGCGTTCTTCGAGTCATCCGCTTTGCCAACCAAGGCATTCTGACAGTGCAGTAGCGTCAAGACCGCATCCGCAAACCGGATCTCAGGGTCTTGATATGGAAAGACTGCCGCAACGAGTTGTTGCACTTCATGTTCGAGGAGTTGGAATGCCGCGTCGTCAATGCAAGACTTGCCAAAGTGTTTGAAAACTCGAGTTCGCAGAAAATCCTGCTTGAATTGAAAGATTTTCTCGTAACTGAGTGTTTCGTCTTTCAGGCGTTCGGCGTCACTGCGAATGTCGAATAAGCGACCCAGGAAATCACCAAGAAGACCAGCCACATCGATCAGCACTTCGGACGCTTCTGGCTTTGTCAGCGATGGATCATCAAGCCTTTTGAATTGAGTGGTTAGATCGGGGCTGACATTATCTGCATACTTCCAGAATTCGTCATGTAAGACACGCAGTCGCTGCGGTTCGTAAAGGTCGGCAAACGAGAACCCAGCAATTCCCAGCGGAAAATCGTCCTTGTTCGCAACGGTCACTTGGCAGCTCCTGAAATAACAGCGTCGTTTGGTCTAAGAATCAGATTGACGTGAGTACGAACGAGATGCAGATGCAGCCTTAAGTTGTAGTATTCTTCCATATAACTGAGAGGAACACCGACTCGTGCAATCCGCTGTTCAAGGCGTTGAAGATGTTCTAAAGACTGAGTCGCTTCTTCGCGAGACATCCCTTTGATTGTCCGTTGATCGATCTGCCGCAGTTCCGCGTACCACTGATAA
>JBAXBD010000480.1:0-5215 GCA_037142165.1 Schlesneria sp.
ATCTCAGGGACGTGACGACGGGACTGAATGTCGATCCGTGGATTGAAATCCTTTCAGGAATCGAACCAGGTGACCGGGTCGTGACTTCGGGGACTGCCATCCTGAAGGCAGAATTCCTGCTCGAACCAGAGGAATGACGTAAGGCGGATCGTGTTCACCGTGTGCATGGTTCTACGGATCTTCTGCTTGTAGCGTGGTCGCATGCTTTTCCTCGGCAGCACTCATGCGAAGATAAAACGGAGACGCTCGCCAAAAGTCATTTTCTTCCGCCAAGGGTTCGCCAACTCGTGATTGCTTTTGCAATCGGCCGAGGGACGCGATAATGGATGCTCTTGGTTGCCGAATATTCGGATCTACCAGCCAATGATCAGGCGGAGTTTCCGATTCCAGCTTGCCCACTCCCGGTCCCATGACAACTGCCAGATCACTGCGGGATTGTAGAAAGTCGTCAGCAGAAACGATCCGAATGGGTGAAACTTGTTCCCATTCTTGATGCGGATTACGAGCATACTCGCCGACAAAAAGGTCGTCTCGCTGAGCATCCTCAATCACAAATACTCGTTTCAATTCGGCCGGTGCGTTTTCTGCAATCGCCGCGAAAGTATCGACTGCGATGAATTGACACCCCGTGGCATAAGCAAACGTCTTGGCGCAGACCATTCCGACTCGTAACCCGGTGAAGCTTCCGGGACCACGGCTGACGGCGACCAGATCGACATCACGCGGTGTCAGGGAATGAGAAGTCAGTAGTTCGCCGATTTCCAGTACCAGTGCCTGGGCGTGACGGCGTCCGATCTGGTTCAGTCTTTTTTCGCCAAGACAAATCTCGTCGCGGACAATGGCCACTGAGCCTTCTAAACCGCTGGTTTCAACACCAAGAACAAGCATGCGCGTTATCTGCCGAACAAGACCATCAAACGTCAATACAAAGGATACTCGTTTCGACATTCCCGTAGCGAGTCTTCCAGACTGGGTTTCCGGGGTCGGGCGTTCAAAATTTCAAAATTGGCCGCAGAAATCCAATCATGTTGGAAAACACATGATCGGCCAATTTTGAAATTCGAATACCTGACACCCTCCTTAAAACCAATCCCATTCCAGTAGCGCCTGCCCCATACCAGTTTACTTTGCCCCTCGATTGCTGAAGCCGCCTATTTCGGCGAGTGACTTGCATTCTCTTTCCCCGTCCTTCAAATTCTGCGGATTCGGCGATGACTCGCAGATTGACCGTGATCCGAATCGATTTGTTTTTCGTATGCAGAGTGCGCAAGATTATTCGCCAACGCTATACTTTGGACAAACGTGAGGCAGCCCGGTCGCGTCTGGCGGTCGGGCTGTTCTGTTCTCAACGGATCGGGGACGAATTTGTTGCCGGGCCAGAGTTGGACAATTGTGCCATCTGACAGAAATGGCAAATTGATAGAAATCACTCGGACAAAGGGGCAATCGCGTGACGGGGTTAGCATGGGCAGCTTTTGTGCCGCTGGTTTTGAACGTTCCGGGAACGTCGTTGGATAGCAACAATACCGGACTGGTGTGGGCAGCATTCGTGCTGCTGGTTTTTGTCATTCTTGCATTCGATCTCGGCGTCTTTTCGCGTGAGTCAAAGGCTCTGAGCGCGAAAACGGCCCTGTTCCGTACCGGCATCTATTTTCTGCTAGCACTGTTGTTTACGGTATTCGTTTACTTTGCCTATGACCAACATTGGTTCCAACTGGGAATATATAAAGATCTCAAACCCGATGACCCGGACGCCGATACTGGGTTGCCAGATTCAGGGCTACAAGCCGCATTCATGTTCTTCATGGGCTACATGCTGGAACAGTCACTCAGTGTCGACAACATTTTTGTCATCGCGCTGATTCTCTCGTATTTCAAAGTTCCCACTGCCTATCAGCATCGAGTGCTGCTGTGGGGCATCCTGGGGGCTTTAATCATGCGTGCGATCATGATTTTTGCCGGAGTCGAACTGATCAAGCGATTTGAGTGGATGACGTATCTCTTCGGCGCGTTTTTAATTTTCACGGCGTTGAAGATGCTGTTCACCGATGAAGATGAAGAGGTCGATTTTGAGAAGAATTTTTTGATCCGCATGCTGCGCGGTCGGGTGCATCCAACGTTTGTGGAGGACCGATTTTTTACCAGAGTTAATGGCCGTTTTGCCTTCACACCGCTATTTATTGCGCTGCTCATGGTGGAAACGACCGACCTGATTTTTGCGGTCGATTCGATTCCCGCCGTGATCGGACTGACACGAGACCCGTTTCTCGTGTTCACATCCAATGTATTCGCGATCCTGGGTCTCAGAAGCCTCTATTTTGCGCTCGCCGATCTGATGGGACGGTTCCACCTGCTGAAATACTCGCTGGTGATCATCCTCGCGTTTGTCGGCTTGAAAATGGTGCTCGAAAAGCACACGGTACCGGATCAATACGAAGGATACGTCAACGCCGTTTCCTTTGCCGTGATCATCGTAACGCTGATCGGCGGCGTCGTCGCATCATTCGTGTTTCCGGAACCGGCGGAGGCACCACACGCGGAACTGGCAGAAGACCCCAAGCCTTAATCGCCGTTCAAGCTCCGCCTGAACTCGCGGCACGACGCTCTGCCGCGTAGTCCTCGGCACGTTCCATTTGTGTCGCGACAGTCTCAGCCAAAGCAGAAAAAACGCCACCTGCTCGTTGACCCGCTTCCATGATTACTGGGCCGAGGTGACGACGCAGTTTAGGAACACTGGCACCGAGTAATGCACCCGCGACAAGTCCACCGCCGATTAACAGCCAATCTCTTTGAGTCATGATTTTCCGATTTCCTTGAAACGGCCTGACAATGATTTCCTGACTCCATTCCGCCCGCGACGGTTTGGATTTCAGGGATGAGTGCTCTACGCTCCCTTTGCACGGCACAGGCTTGTCAGCAAACGCGACCGATGTTCCTGAGGGCAATAGTAGGAACATACATCACAGGCTGTGGCGACGAGGCAAAACGGCATCAGCGACCGGAAAAAATGAAACGGCGTGACTCGACATTAACGAATGTGCCGTTGGTAGCGATCGGATTCGAGGGTATCGAAAGAAAGATCGGCCTTAACTGATCATCATGTCCTTACGCAGAAGTTCGTGACCTTGTCCGACCCACTCACCCAGTTGTGAAAGGATCAGTTTTCTCGTGACGACGAAACCCAGCATTCCACCCGGCGGTTCGAACGTGACAATACTTGTCAGCAGCGTGTTTCCCTCGCCCGAGTCTGCAAAGTGCTGTTCCTGCGTCCAAGCCTTGAACGGTCCTCGGATTTGTTTGACCACAATGATTTCTGATGGCGTGACCTGAGTGATTTCGTGAACGAACTGGAACTTGCTCCCCATCGCTTTGACCTGGAATTCGATGAATCCGCCAACATCCATGATTTCAGGATGTTTCAAAGCGAGATCACCCGCCGCGTCCGTCGGAAACATTTTCATCAGATTGGCGGGACGACGAAGATACTCGAAGGTTTCAATGCGTGGCCGCGGCAGGATGACAGAGGCTTGAAAGACACCCATTCGATTTTTCCTCGTTCCGCAACGTCGCTCATCACTGACAAGTATTCGTAGTGTCGGCTTCCAGCCGACACGCATATTTTAGTGTACTGTGGCTGGAAGCCCCAGCTACGACGAGCAACTCCTCGTTTGCATTTTACAAAAACTGACAACTTTCTAATGTGACATCGGGATCACAGAGTTTAAACGACCATTTCGGCCAGCTTTTTCAGAATCTCCTGCACCGGGACCACCGTCGCCACCAGCGGCAGAAAGGGAAGCAGGGCGGCAAAAACCAGCACCCCGAAACCCTTCATATCAAACGGGATCAACAGCATTTCATTAACGTGTTCGTAGGCGCTGGCGATATCGGCCAGCGATTGAATATCGGAAGATCCTAACAGCGAATCGTCAGTCTCTCCCGTTTTTCTTTCAATCCATTTTTCTTCGAACTTCCGGTCGTACCGCAAAACGAGCGTACTGAAGTCGAGAAGCCCAGTAAAACGGCATCGCGACAGGCGACCGAAAAAGACAAGCAGCGGTGCGTGAATGATCACGATCGCAATCACCACAAAGGCCATCACGTGATATTTCAACGTGTCGAGGGTTTCGTGGTTGTGAAAGATCTCGTAGAAAAAAGCGGACGAAAACATTGCCGCGATCGCCATCAGCACTGTCGAAAAACTGGCTAAGCCCCAGCCGAGAAATCCCAGACCACCTGCATGATCAGGATGAGTTGCCGTCAGTTGCAGATCAAGCCGCGAGACGCGGAACAAAAATAAGCCCCAAAGGAAAAAGATCCACAACCAATGAAGCAGAAAGAAAAACAAGATTGGCAAGCTGACCAAGCCATACCACCAACCGGCGAGTGTCCTGGCCGATTGATGAATTTCCCAGGTCGAAGCCGTGGCATCAAATACGTATTTTCTCGCACATAACGCTAATACAAAAGCTAGGATTCCGATCATGATTTCTGATCTGTTCGACGATCGAAATTGAAGAACCTCGCGAACGGCGGCATCAAATCGGGGACGTTCGCGGTCGGTCACAAGGTCCGATTGGAGAAAATGGCTCGCCTGAACCGGCAGACTAATTGCGATGAGCACTTCAGACAACTCAAGCAAGGGAAGGACAAACAGATACCGACCGTATAGGGCCGGGTCGTGAAGTAATGGGATTTCGACAATTTCTTTTGTAAAGGCGTGGCCGGAAACGATCGCCAACAGCAGCAGTGGAACCCAGGTGATCAGGATTAAAATTCCAATCCGTCGCAACCGAAATGCCATCGTCGGTTGCGGAAGGTTAAAGTATTCGGCGAATGAATGAACCGATTTCCCGCTCACCAGAGGGAAATCAATCGCTTCCGAGTCAACTTGGCTTTCTGACATTTCAATATCCAATTGAACCAGTAAGTTCAAATTTCATTAGCGCAGGGTCGGGATCGTACGACGTCCCGGTCGCTCGTGTTATGACCGATGCGGAAAATAATTTCCATGCCTTTTTGGCGAACCAGTTCATTCGACCGACGTGAGCACCTTCGTCGTCGGTGAACTCCTCATTGATTGGTCCTATAGGTCCCATAAGTCCTATAAGTCCCATTCTTCCCTCAAAAAGCACCTTCGCCGGGGTTGAGCACCTTCGTCGGGGTTGAGCACCTTCGTCGGGGTTGAGCACCTTCGTCGGGGTTGAGCACCTTC
>JBAXBD010000481.1:0-5212 GCA_037142165.1 Schlesneria sp.
GCTTCACGAATCAACGCCAAGTGCTGAGTGAACTGACTGAAGACCAGCGCGCGATGGCGTCCCTCTCGCAGCTCGTCGATCGTTTCGAGGAACAGATCAAGCTTGGCGGACGAAAGCTTCCATTCCTTATCAACCAGACGGGGATGGCAGGCGAGTTGTCGCAATTTCGTTAATGCAGCCAGAACCTGGAATCGCTGATCCTTATCGGTACCATCGATCATGTCGGTCAGGTTGGTGACGGCCCACAGTCGAGCGTCTTCGTAGACACGACGCTCTTCTTTAGACAGTTCTGCCGTGAGCTGGATTTCGGTTCGTGCGGGAAGCTCGGTCAGAACTTCGCTCTTGGTCCGACGGAGAATGAACGGTCGGATGACCCGCGACAACGCTTGTTTGCGGACGACGTCCTTTCCTTTTTCGATTGGATCGGCAAAGACTTCCCTGAATCGTTCCCAACTGCCGAACAGCCCTGGAGCCACTCCGCGAAACAGGCTCCAAAGATCGCCAAGATGATTTTCCGCCGGGGTTCCGGTGAGCGCCAGTCGCCAGTCGGCTTCGATCTCGCGCACGGCTTGCGATGTCTTGGTCTGACTGTTTTTGATGGCCTGGGCCTCATCCAGAACCAGCGTTCCCCATTTGATGCCGCTCAATTCGGCTGCATGCTGCTGCAAGAGGTGGTAACTGGTAATCAGCAGATCGCCGTTCCCGAGTGTCTTCAGGAATTCGACTCGGTCGGTATCCCGATAAAGGATCGGGCGAAGCGTGGGTGCGAATCGTTCGACTTCGCGCATCCAGTTGAAGCCGACGGAGACCGGTGCGACGATGAGTGTCGGACCAATCTCACGCCGATCCAGCAACACGGCGATCGCCTGCACGGTCTTGCCCAGACCCATGTCATCAGCAAGGCAACCTCCCACGCCCCATTCGGCCAGCCGCCTCAGCCACTTGTAGCCTTCCACCTGATAATCGCGCAAGTCGGCGGTTAATGTCGAAGGGACAACCGGATCAAGATCGGTCGCCAGTTGCAACCGCTTCAGCGATTGCTTCCATTTCTTGCTCGCCTTCAGCGTCACTTCATCTTTGGACAGATCAGCAAGGACCGGAGCGGCAGTCGCGTTGAATTCCAGTTTGCCCCGGTTGGAATGGATCATGTCGGTCACGCTGGCCAGACGGTTGCGGAACTCTTGTGAGATCGCCGCGAACTGTCCTTTGCCGAGATCAAGATACCGACGACCTCCCTTGATCGCCGTTAGTAACGTCGTGAGGGGAAAGCTTTGCCCACCGATTTCAATCGTGCCCGTCAGGCCGAACCAATCATGTTGATCTTTGACTTCGACTCGCAGCCCAGAGGGCGAGACTTCCCCCAGCACCTGCATCTTGCGAGCCTCTTTCGCTTCAGGCCACAGGACCACCGGATCGTTCTCGGGTCGAGCCCTGAGCACATCGAGCATGTCCAGGACATCATCGTCGGAGGGCATTGACCATTTGAACGGTTCCACGTTCTGAAATCGTTGCAGAAACAGTTCTTTCGCAAGCGAGTCGGCCCGCTGTCGTTCATCAAAGTGGTCGCGGCTGACTTGCACGCGAACCTGGTCGATCTGACCAGCGATTTCTTTGGGGCCTTCGCCAGGCAGGTAATAGGCACCATTCGGGGCGGGTTGAACCTGGATCTGGATCGTGGCACCGGCCGGATTAATCGGTGTCAACCGAACCACTAATCGTTGTTCCGCCGGGACAAATTCCCCCTTCAGTGACCCAGGCAGCCCGACGGGCAACTTCGCTTCAAGAGCGGGAAGGCGCTTCAGAAACTCCGACTGGACTTCCGGAGGAATTGTGGGAGCCTCTTCCAGCAAACTGATTGCCATTCGCCATAATTCATAGTTCGCACGGACAACGAAGATTTTGCCTTGCTCACTATCGCAGGCGAACCCGCACACGGTGTCCCCTGAGGTAAAATGAGAGAATTTTCGCAGACTACGCCCGTCGATCGCTGGAACCAGTTTCCAATCCTTGTCGGATTCTTCGAGCAATAATCCCAACTGGCCGCGCACGACGTTCATCGGAATGTTATGGAAAAACACGTAAGGGTGACCAATCAGCTTTTCCAGGATCGCTCCGATTTGATTCGTCGTCGGACCACTGTAGTAGTGGCGCGAGTCACCCATTGAACGAAGAACTTCGTGATCCTGAGGAAGGAGTTGCGCCTGTGGGTGCAAACGAACGCGATCCCAATTCAGCGCGCGCCCCTTGTTCCATCCACCCCTTTTGCCTGGCGTCTGTTCTACGGGGTCGAGATTGAAGTTCATGCTCCCGTATACAGATAAACGCCAGGCGAGTCGCGATTTGGCTGGTCCATCGACTGGTTCGTCCGGCACCGATTTTTGGTTGATGAATTGATCGAGAGTCCTGAGGGCGATTGTCCAAGACGGTTCCGGCTCCCCGAGAACGGCGACCACAATTTTTGAATCGGGAATTGTGAATTCACGATGCAAGACTGTTAGCGCCGCGAACGTATGTTCGCAATGGAATCGAGTCCCGGAATTTGGACATGAGCAAGTCGAATGGAGATAAAGGCTCGTTTCGAAAGCCCGCTCATATGCGATTGATGCAATTTGTGACTTGGCAACAACGCTAGTGAAATGGAAGTTGATGGTCGATGTGTCAGGTTCGAAGTTTGCCTTCGAGATCTGACTAATACAGTTATTTCCTTTGAAAATCAGATCGGGACGATGCATCCGAATCTGTTCGGCAATCCGATTCAGCCAGATTCGAAGCGTTTGCACTCTGGAGAGCTTCGTGACTCTCGGGGTTGCTGAGAATGTTCCGAATCCATTCATTGAGCTCATTGGTATCGTATCCCACGATCGATTATTGGATTCTTCTGCGCGAATGTCCAATAGAAACAAATTGCCAATCTCGTCGGCATTCGACGCTCGAATTAATCCAAGTTCACTGTCTCATGAAAGCGACCAAGCTGTCTTCAACCGTGGCACGAAATCGGTTCACCCTTTTCGCAGCAGGTTTTAGTATCGGTCTGGGTCTGAGTTGCTTTCCAGGCCTGATAGGCTTCGTGGTCGCCGATCACGATCTCGAAACCGAGGTCCGCGACCATTTTAAAATCATCTTCGGCCGGTTGCCCTTTGGTGGTCAGGTAGTCGCTGACGAACATCGAATTCGCGGCGTAGAGACTCATCGCCTGCATCGACCGGAGATTAACTTCACGGCCACCCGAAACTCGCAGTTCCACCGACGGGTTCGCCAGCCGGAACATGCACAGGGTCTTCAGGCAATATCGAGGATTGAGATCCCACTTTCGTTCCAGTGGCGTTCCATCAATCGAGTGCAGGAAGTTGACTGGAGTCGAATGAACACCCAGCGTTCGCAGTTCAAAGGCGACATCGACCAGATCCTGATCGGTTTCGCCCATCCCCACGATCAGCCCGCTGCACAGTTCCATCCCGGCGTTCCGAACCGCCTGCAATGTCTGCAGCCGGTCGTCATAGCTGTGAGTCGAGACGACTTTATCGTGGAACGTTCGGCTGGTGTTCAGATTATGATTGATCCGGTCGACCCCTGCCGCTTTCAACGTTTCAGCCTGTTCTGGCTTAAGCAGACCCAGGCAGCAGCAGATATGCAGCCCATACTTGTCTTTGATTTTAGTGACCGTGCTGGCGATGTGGTCGACTTCGCGATTACTGGGACCGCGTCCTGACGCCACGATGCAGTACGTTCGCGCCTGCGAGGCAACCGCTCGCTCGGCCCCTTCCATCAGCTTGACTTCGTTCAGCATCGCGTATCGAGGAATCTCGGCTTCCGACACGATCGATTGTGAACAGTAACCGCAATCTTCGGGGCACAGACCGCTTTTGGCGTTCTTGAGAAAGTAAAGGTGGACTTGCTTGCCGAAATGTTTCCGACGGACGCGATACGTCGCGGCCAAGAGATCTAAAAGATCATCGTCGTCCGATTGGAGGATGCTCAGTCCCTCATCGGCGGTCAACTGATGCCCGTCCAGAACTCGGGAGGCAAGGTCATTCCAGCGGTCGGCAGCCAGCATGCAATCCATCGACGAAAATCCTTCGATTCAAAAACGCATAGTTCGGGTATTACGTGAACCCCTGATTCTAATCGCGAAACGGCCCTTGACGACAGGCAACCGCAATTTTTCCTGACCAAACCAAGTGGGATGCTTTCAAAGAGGGGGTCGGGCGTTCAAATTTCAAAATTGGCCATTGAGCGGCCTGGTCATCACAAAGCGGCCTGATTGGCCAATTTTGAAATTTGAACGCCCGACCCCAGAACATGGCGGCATCCCTTTTTGAACGGTTCCACGAGAAACTGAGCTGTGATCCCCCTCCCATTGAGTTCGATGCAATAGACGCGCTGTGTCTTTTGGTTTCCATTCGAAGTTATGCGAAGCGCAAACCCGTCGATTGAAAACTCATTTTTCCGTTGCGACTGAAATGGTATAGACCTCGCGACCTTCCAGCATTGTCAGTAGAACTTTGGCGTTGTGAATTTCGTGCCTGGGGATGTCGAACAGGTTTCGGTCGAGAACCACCAGGTCCGCAGACTTTCCGACTTCGATCGAGCCTGTTTCCTGCTCCTGGAAATTGACGTACGCGCCGTTGATCGTATAACCCGCGATCATTAACTGAAGATCTACAACTTCCTCAGGAATCCAGGCGTTTCCAGGCCCGTCAGCAAGGCCTCGTCTTGTGACCGCGATCTGAATGGCGTCGAGTGGGTTCATCGATGTCACCGACCAGTCGCTGCCGCAGGCAATCACGGCACCGGTGTTGGCCACGCTGCGAATGGGGTAAAGCCAGCGCGAACGGTCGGGCCCCAGTATTGGTTCAGTCATTTTCACAATGTAAAGATCGGCACTGGCCCAGAATGGCTGAAAGTTGGCAATGACGCCGAGGCGCCGAAACCGGCCAATGTCTGTGGGATCAAACAACTCGACGTGCGCCAGATGGTGTCGCGAGTCGCGGCTGCCGTTCTGTTGACGAGCGAATTCCAGGGCATCAAACGAACTCTGGATCGCTCGGTCCCCAATCGCATGAATATGGATTTGAAACCCCAGGCGATCGAGTTGTGTTGCCAGCGGTTTCAGAACCTCTGGCTCCAGATTCAACCAGCCTCGTCCGCCCGTTTCCACCAGGTAGGGTTGGAGCAATGCAGCAGTCCGCGATTCGATGACGCCGTCCTGAAA
>JBAXBD010000482.1:0-5202 GCA_037142165.1 Schlesneria sp.
TCCCGTTGTCCGTCAGGTTACCCATCACGTTCATGGTCGACTGCTGCGTGATCGTACCCGACGTGACTGTCACCGAACCCAAGGCCTTCGCGCTCCCCACTGCCCCGGCGAACGTCGTGCTCCCAGAACCCGTACTGATCGTCAGACTCTGCGCACCGCTCGTCGTCCCGTCCAGCGTCGAATCGAACGTCACGTTGCCGTTGTTCGTACTCGTCAGTGCGTCACTGTTCGTCAGCAGCACCGATCCATGATACGTCTGGTTCCCTGTCGTCGTCACATTCCCGTTTAGCTGCGTCGCGCCGGTCCCCATGTCAGACAGCGAGGTCAACGCCTGGCCAACTCCACTTCCAACGGCGCCGCCGTAGGTCACCGTTCCGGGACCTGCGGCAACCGTTAGAGCATACGGACCGTCAACCGTCGAATCGAACGTCACGTTGCCATTGTTTGTACTCGTCAGCGTGTCATTGCTCGTCAGCAGCACCGCTCCATGATACGTCTGGTTCCCTGTCGTCGTTACATTCCCGTTCAGTAAACTCGCACCGCCACCCGTGTCACTCAGCGACGCGAGTCTCGTCCCACCACCGACGGGGCCGTTATACTTCACCGTTCCCGTTCCAGCATCAACCGTCAACGCATACGGCCCATCCACCGTCGAACCGAACGTTACGTTGCTGTTCGTTGTCTTCAGCGTGTCATTGGCTCCCAGCACGACCGAGACTAAGTACTTCTGGGCACCAGTCGTCGTAACGTTTCCGTTCAGATCGACCGTGCCGCTTCCGATGTTGTTCAACGCGCTGAGCGCTACCGTTCCACCGACAGCGCCATTGTAGATCACCGTTCCTGATCCGGCGGCCACGCTTAATGCATAAGCACCATCTATCGTCGAACCAAATGTTACGTTACTGTCCGTCGTCGTCAGCCGGGCATTCGCTCCCAGCAGCACGGGACCCGAGTATGTCTGCGTGCCAGTCGTCGTGACACTCCCATTCAGATCGGTTACGCCACTTCCTGTGTCGTTCAGCGATTTCAATTCCTGGTTTCCGCCGACTGGGCCGTTGAATTTGACCGTTCCTGATCCAGCGCCGATCGTCAACGCATACGGCCCATCTACAGTCGAACCGAACGTTACGTTGCTGTTCGTTGTCTTCAGCGTGTCATTGGCTCCCAGCACGACCGAGACTAAGTACTTCTGGGCACCAGTCGTCGTAACGTTTCCGTTCAGATCGACCGTGCCGCTTCCGATGTTGTTCAACGCGCTGAGCGCTACCGTTCCACCGACAGCGCCATTGTAGATCACCGTTCCTGATCCGGCGGCCACGCTTAATGCATAAGCACCATCTATCGTCGAACCAAATGTTACGTTACTGTCCGTCGTCGTCAGCCGGGCATTCGCTCCCAGCAACACAGGACCCGAGTATGACTGCGTGCCAGTTGTCGTGACACTCCCGTTCAGATCGGTTGCGCCACTTCCCGTGTCATTCAGCGACTTCAATTCCTGGTTTCCACCGACAGCACCGTTGAATTTCACCGTTCCTGATCCGGCGCCGACCGTCAATGCATACGCACCGTCCACTGTCGAACCAATTGTCACGTCACCACCAGTGGTGGTTAACGTGATGTCGGCAGCTAACGTAACGGGTCCAGTAAATGTGAATGCCCCTGAAGTCGTCTGTGAACCCTTTAGGGTGATGCTACTTGAACTACTGTTATTGAACGACACTGAAGAGGCCCAGCTACTTGCACCAACTGACATTCCGCCTGTGTCACCGGTATTACCAAATACAAGCGACGCCCAGTCACTTTGGATATTGCCCTGCTCGGAACTGCTCAGGTAAAGGCCATTATTCACGCCATCATTGATGTGCATGGGGGTGCTGGCGGTCGAAGGCTGAAGAGACAACGTTCCGGTTCCGAAGACCTTATCACCAAACGTCAAACTGTCGCATGTGAGCGACAGATTGTTGAGCGGCGTCAGGGCACCAACCATGCCATCGAATGTCGTGCTCCCCGTCCCCGAGTTCACCGTCAGACTTTGTACACCGGTCGTCATTGCATCCACGGTCGAACCGAACGTCACATTGCCACCACTGGTGGTCAATGCAGTGTCAGACCCAAGCACCACTGGACCTGAGTAATACTGGTTTCCAGTTGTCGTCGTAACAGGGTCCATGAAGATAATGATGCCACCGGTAGTGACTTCTAAATTCATGGAATTTGCCAGGGTAATCGGAGCATCAACCATTACGTTGCCAGTGTTTGTATCACCGATCGAAAGCGTCCCCGCTGTGATGTGGTTTGATAATTCGATTGCCGAAAGCTCTAAAACGCCGGCCTGTGGAGCAGTGTAATTCGAAACAATATCGATTTTTTCTGGCGGGATTGGGGAGCCGGGATTAAATGGTGGAGCAAGGGGTGTGAGCGATACGGTTTGACCACTCGCATGGATCGTCCCCTGCAGGTCCATTGCGTTGGCCAGAATCGAAACTCCGCCCGAATCAGAATGCAAATCGGCCGATGAATTCAGAAGAAACGAAGCACCATTGCCATCTCCAGAAACCGTGACAGTGATCCCTGTGCCCGCTTCGATTTCATCCGTCTGTGACAAATTGTTCACAGTGATACCATTTGTCGCGGTAAGACTGACGCTTCCCGTGGCCAAAAGATTCTGGGCTGACATCGTGTCACCAGCCGAAATCGAAATATCCAGATGATCTGTCGAAGAATGGGGATCGATTGCTGTGATGCTGCCTGAATCAATGATTTGAACGATTTTACTCGCATTGATGGAGACTGAACCTAATGACGCGTTGATCGCAGTGTGGACATCGACATACTCGACGGAGTTGTGAATATTTAACGTGCCGATGCCTATCGAATTCGTACCCTGGAAGGAAACGGACTGATCTCCAGCGGATCCCTTAATATCAATCGACGTGATCAATGTGCTCGCTGTGCTTGATGACAACAAATACGGAGCATCGGGTTCGTGGTTTGCCTGATCAGAAATATGCAAAAAAGAATTACCGCCAACGTCTTTAACGACGAACAGCTTCGCAACATCACCTGCTGATGACATTGTTACGGTGAGTGCTCCACCAGACAGAACCGAATGCACATTGAGAACTCTGCGGTCTTCCAGTCGAAGCGACGACAATTTGGCGGCGTTACCCAAAGGAAATGCCGATCGACAGGGCTTTTTCCTGTTATCGAGCCATTTCCAAAACCAGCTTGTGAATTGCATAAAAACTTTTCCTTGCCGCATTGAAGCGAATTCAACTTTGTCCCGCGACAATCTTTAACGCTGCGATCTCAATTCTTCGTTGCGACTTCGATTAGTCTCGGAATCTCTCGCAAGATGACGTGAAACAAGCGTGCCACACCAACATCGAATATCACAATCTGTGCCGACTGGAGGGTCTGTGACTTCAAAATTGTTTATTTTTTAGAACCACAAGACGTACCTCAAACCTTTCGTTATCCGACAATAATAGGGTTCTGTCCGGTTGAGTGGCGAGTTAATTCCGGTATATTCTGCCGTTATCTGAAATCCATTTTTTTAATTTGAAGACTTCTGGGTTGACGGTGAATTGCAAAAAACTGTTCAACATGCGATCAGCGTCTCTTTTTAATGCGCTTTCCTCTGTCTTCTTGGACAGAAGCGAGAGCGTTCTTACCGATCTTTAGCAATCGTTCACGCGTCATGGTGGCAACCCAGTTTGCCGACCGAAAGGATTATGCGGAAGTTTCCTGCTGTAACAGTTGGGCTTCATCCGATGAACATTGCATGGTTTTAAGCGGACTTCGTACGGCAAATACGTGCGAGATCGCCTTCAATTCGAAAACACGGGATTCTCTCGAACCCCGGCGAAATTCATACCAAGGAGATTAAGCGATGCGTCGCGCGATTCTGGCTTTATTGCTTTTGGCTGCCGCATTTACTTCGAGTGTCGGAACAGCCCAAGCTGCAGGCGAAGGACAGCCGTCCGACTGGGGTCGTTTCAACTACTACCCTTACGTCTACTATCCGCACAACTTCCAAGCACCCCAGCAATACAACAGCTTGTACAACCGATATCCGCAAGCACGTCAAATTCCGGTCTATAATAAGAACTGGTACAATTTCTACCCGGAAAAGAAACCTTACTACAGCGGACACCACTTCACTCTTGACGTATTCTAAGACGCAAGTCTTGCTAGCGTAGAGCTTTGAGCGCGCTGAGACGCATGGCGCTGACAGATGGTATGAGACCGCCGAAAAAGCCCATCGCCAGAGCAAGCATCATACCGAATGCGATCGTACTCGGGTCCACGGTGAGGCGTAGAACCACAAATTTTCCGCCTCCACCTGGCCCTCCGGTCACAATGCTATTCGCAGTGAAACCATCGCACAGTGAGCCGATTGCACATCCAATCGCACCTCCAATCAGTGCCAGCACCATTGATTCCAGCAGAAACGAAACAAGGATCTGCCACCGCTTGAACCCAAGCAAACGCAGTACTCCAATATCTTTCGTTCGCTGGCTGATCGCCGCAAACATCGTGTTCATCACGCCAAACAAGCCTCCTAACGACATAATCAGCGCCACGAGCATTGCCATTCCGAGGAACTGCACATTGGTCGCTGACAGGTTGGCAAAGTACGCCTGCTCGACCTGGGGACTGACTGCGGCCTTTTTATATTCTGTCGCGAAATATTCTTTCAGAAGTTCTGCTCCCCATTCTGCTTCCGAGAAATTCTCGCGTACATCCTGAAGCTTCGGGTCTGGCGCCGACTTATCGATCTTTTTGAGATTGACCGCTTCTTCAAATGCTTGTTTCGCAGATTCCTTGCGTGATGCGATCAACGCTGCACGTTGATCTTTGCGATAATCGTTGCGAGCTCGGACGCAAAACGTCGTGTAATTCGATTTACCAAATAGTGGTCCCACCTGAGATTGACGCGTCCAGACTTCAGAATCGTAAACGGTCCCTGATGTTTCGAAAACACCCGTCACATACCAGATTCGTTCCCCGATTTTGAAAGTGTCTCCGACGTCGAGACGGTCCTGTCGCCTGGCATTGGCAAGATCTTCTTCCGTTCGATCACTTCCAAGCTCTCGAGCAATCGCCGCACCGAGCATCGCCTCGATAGCCGTTTCGCCCGCGGTATTGATTTCGCGAACGCCTGAATCCGAAAACCATGCCCCCCCCGAAGTCAGCTTC
>JBAXBD010000483.1:0-5198 GCA_037142165.1 Schlesneria sp.
CCTTCTGCTTCGCCGAATTTGTGGATCGTGGTGATGATCACCTTGCGGGCATCCCGAGCCAGCAGCGTTTGCAGTTCCTCGCGGCTGTCCGCCTTGATCAGGTTCGGCACATCCGCCGCGTTAAACGTGGCCGAGATCTGCGTATCGAGGTCGACTCGGTCGACAACAATCAGCACCGCCGGGTTGCCGAGTGCCAGATGCATCCGCAGTTTCTGCGCAGTGAAGACCATTAAAAGAGACTTGCCCGAACCCTGAAAATGCCAGATCAGCCCTTTCTTGATCTGCCCTTCGACGACGCGGTTGACGATCAGATTCGTCCCCTGATACTGCTGGTACCGGCAGATCGTTTTGATCCGACGATGCTTCTTGTCGGTGGCGAAGAGCGTAAAGTTCTGCAGGATGTCCAGCACGACCTCCGGTCGAAACATGCTCGTAATGGATTTCCGCACATCCGAAAGCTTTCCTTCGGTCTGGTTCCCAGCATCGCGCCAGGGACCCCACAGATCGATCGGCATACGAACCGAACCATACCGGAATGCCTTCCCTTCGGTGGCAAACGAAAAAACATTCGTGACGAACATCGCCGGAACGGATTGTTCGTAGTCGTCATGGACCTGAATCGCCCCATCGACCCAGGTAACCGCCGGACGGACGGGCGTCTTCGCCTCGCCAATCACAATCGGCAGACCGTTGACGAGCAGGACAATATCAAACCGCTTGGCAAGTTGACCGGACTGATACGTCCATTGATTGCAGACGAGAAAATCGTTGTTCAAGGGGTTATCGAAGTCGATCAGACGAACCGAGGTATGCTCGCCGTTCGGCCCGAACGGCATCGTTTTGTCCCCTTGCAACCATTCGGCCATCGCTTCATTGGAGCGAACGAGTCCGTCGTTCTGAACGGCGAGAAGAATCGCACGCAGTTTGTAGAGAACTTCGTCGGCGCGTTCGGGTGCGGTAGCAATCTCTGGGTTAAGTTTGATCAGGGCGTCGCGGAACATTGTTTCGGCAAATACGTCCGATGGTCCGCGGGAGAGAACCGGCGCATGAACGTACCGCCAGCCAAGATGCACACAGGCATCGAGGATCAACTGTTCGGCCGTATTCGCTTCACGGAACATCGTTGATAAGCCCGTTCAACAGAAACGTTCGCAATCGAGATGCATCGGTTATCGCGGCCCGACAGCGCCGTTTAGAATATTCAACCTGTTCAAGTTGACGACAGACCTCATCTTGGGCATCCAAACCCGGCAACGCGATTTGAAAATTCTCGACGTCCGTAGTATTGAGTCCAGGGCGTGTAGATTTAATCTTGACGGCTTCGATCTGTGCTTGAACTGGCTTAGAACAAAGTGCAGCAGCGACGAATCGAGGACGACACAGTCCGTGGTTCAACGCGATTCGAATTAGATGTTGCGAAATAATTCCGCCTGCAACATCATCTCCGGCAAGTCCTGCTTTACCAGTTGTGTCACCTTGGGCGGCGATCAGAACGTCTCCCGCAACGACGGCATATCGCCCAAGCGAGCGGGCGTGTGCATCACTTATATAGACGGGATCGACCAAGCTGACCTCGCCCTCGTTGTTAATGTTGTTCACTTTGACAACTGGGATCCCAGAAGGTGCGAAATGGCGACTGCAAATACTGCCGCCAAAGGGGCCAACCTGGACCGACTGACGGTCAATTGCGCCAATGTCCTTTATCCGCACAACTCGCACATTCGTCGAAGACGTGGCCTTCCGCTCGTAGTATTGCGAACACAATGCAATTCTGGTTTTTTCGAGCGTCGAAAGCAAATCGCAATACAACAGACGCATCTCCTCGGCGGTCCAGAGGATTTGCGCAATGTGGGTTTGCTGTTCGAGTGGGGGAAGGCTGAATTCATAGCGGAGCAACGTCTTCCCGTTTACACGCCTCGACATCGTCCCTGCGGCGTTGGAAATCGCGAACTCCCAAAATCGCTTTGTATTCAGTACGAGTGCCAGAAATCCTGGAACAACTTTACTGTGACGTTCACGCAGTACAATTGCGTCGCCCGAACATAAACCATCGAAATCAGCCAACGATGCTCGCTTCAAGTACGCATTTCGTCTTGCGAACAGAATGTCACCGGCACTGAAGGACTTCATTGACGAACCGAGACTGTCTGAATTCCCCCAACGGCTAATCTTGAAATCACCGGAGTCGAAATGCTCCAGACCAACGAATCGAGGCTGGCCCGACGCACCAGGATCGTCAACGCGAATGGATACCTCGTCACAGACGTCGCCAAGTTGCAAATTCTCCCATTTTTCACGGTCAATCACTGCCCCAGCGATGGAATTGGTTGTACGGGGCGTTGACGTGAAAGACTGATTGTATTTACCCGGAAGCAGCTTTCTAATTTCGTCGCGTACAACGTTACACGACGCAAAACACCCGCGAACGACGTTGTCACATCCGACTGAACCATCCGTCGATAAGGCTCCTTCAGTCGTTGATGTCGGATGGACATAAAGCGGAATATTTAGGCTAAAATGATGATTCTTTATTTGTTCAAGAGTCGCTACTGTTGAGAATCCCGGTATCGTCCGAAACGAGCGATATGTTCCTACGATCCTATGGATATTGGCAATGCTCAGGAAGCTCTGTGCGCGCTCGCGTGTGACTTCGTTTACTGCGTCGATAAACAATAACCTGCCGCGCCGTGAACTGGGCTTGGAGCTTCGACACACGACAATACACGACTGCATCGACGAATTGTAGAAAAGATTCGGCCCCAACCCGATTATCGCTTCTATGCAGTCCGACTCAACAAAATGTCTTCGGATGTCGTCTTCTTCGTTACGGAACAGGATTCCATGGGGCCAAAGGACGGCACATCGACCAGTTTTGGGATTAATGCTTTGAATCACATGTTGTTGAAACGCGTAATCGGCTCGGCCCTGCGGTGGCGTTCCGTAAATGTTGCGGCCCCACGGATCGCTTCCAAAGGCTTCGCGGTCCCATTGCTTGATCGAATACGGCGGATTGGCGAGACAGACGTCGAACTGCTGAAGCCGGTCGCCGACGACGAATTTCGGTTCCGAAAGCGTATCACCCCGGACGATCTCAAAATCCTCGACGCCGTGCAGAAAACAGTTCATGCGGGCAATCGACGAAGTCATCAGGTTCCGCTCCTGACCGAACAGTTTCACCGTCCGCCATTCTTTCTTCTGCTGTCGCAGGTGAGCGATACTCGACAACAGCATCCCTCCCGATCCGCACGTCGGATCGTAAATCGACTCCCCCGGCTGGGGTTGCAGCAGCTCGGTCATCAGATGCACGACCGTCCGGTTCGTGTAGAACTCAGCCGCCGTATGACCGGAATCGTCGGCGAATTTCTTGATCAGGTACTCGTACCCGACCCCCAATTCGTCTTCCGGGCAATTCTTCACCGATAGTGTCAGCGTGCTGAAATGCTCGATCAATTCCTTCAGAGTATGATCGGGCAAACGGTCTTTGTTCGTCCATTGAGCGTCGCCAAAAATCCCGAACAGCTTGTCAGGATTGGCCGTCTCGATCGCTCGCAACGCATTTTGAACCTTCGTCCCGACATTCTTCCCCGCCTTGCGGACGCTGTTCCAATGAGCCTCATCCGGGATCTGGAACCGGTGGTTTTCGGCGAAATGAGCATACGCCTCATCTCCACCCGATTCGGCCAGAGCACTGGCAACCTCTTCGTCAAAGACATCGCACAGCCGTTTGAAGAACAGCAGCGGAAAGATGAATTGTTTGTAGTCCCCCGCATCGATGTACCCGCGCAACCGCACCGCCGCTCCCCAGAGGTACGATTCGAGTTGTGATTGAGTGATTCGGGTATTCATGGGGTTTCCGGGATCGGGCTTTTTATGCAGGGTGGTGTTTGGTTGATGTTGGTCGGTGTTTGTGTGGTTTTTTGTAGTGGTTGTCGTTCGGGGTACGGGAATCAGACCGCAGGTTTGAGACACACAGCAAACGAAAATTCTCATCGATAGAAAAAGAAGCAATCCCGGTTGTCTTAGCCGCAGAGCGGCGCAGGAATAAAGCCTGGGGTTTCAACCCCAGGAAACGTCCGAATCGGAGGGTATTAAGCCCTGTTAAGGGCGCAGGATTCGTGCGGTTGATCCCGATATGACCTGGATTGGACGTTATAAACGAACGGGTTGCCGATTGAACATTTGTTGTATTTGATGGGTCGATACGCGGTTCATCCTGCGCTCCTTCGGAGCTTGAATCGGTTCTGATGATGAACTTACCTGGGGTTGAAACCCCAGGCTGTATTCCTGCGCCGCTTCGCGGCTGAATGCAAAACAACTGATCATGGCTCCGTTTTATTACACACGATCTTCTCACCGACTCATTTATCATTGATGTATTTATCACTGACGTACACACCCAAATAATGTGGCTGTGTTGGGTCTCATGTTTGTTTTCTGGTGGGCGGCGCCGTTGCATTTGGCGGGCAATTCGCCATCCCTTCGCCACTTTCGATCGACTCGGTTCATTGGACCTCACCCTCCATCAATCCCGATTGAACCAATAGCGCCTTTAACCGGTCTTCTGCCGCGTACGCTGCTTCCAGACTGACCTTCAAATTGGCGATCGCATCCGCGACAGTCAATGTCTCGGCCTCAACGACCGGTTCAACATACCGGGGAATATTCAAATTCCAATCGTTCTGTTCGATCTCTTCCAGCGGGACCAACCGACAGATCCCCGGAGTATCCTTGTGGCCAACATACCATTGAAGAATCCGGTCGACCTGTTCGGGCAACAATTCATTCTGGGCGCGTCCCTTTTTGAATTCTTTCGACGCGTCGACAATCAACACTTTCTTGCGATGGTCTTTCGGCTTCTTCTGACGGAAGACCATGATACAGGCGGCCAGGCCCGTTCCGTAAAACAGATTCGGGCCGAGTCCGATCACGGCGTCCAGAAGATCCATGCCGAGCAGCTTCTGACGGATCTTTCCTTCCGCTCCCATGCGGAACAATGCGCCGTGAGGAAGCACGACAGCCATCCGACCGGTCTTCGGGGCCATCGACAGGATCATGTGCTGAACCCAGGCGAAGTCACCGCTTTTGGCGGGGGGCATCCCGGCGAAATTGCGACCGTAGGGGTCGCTGGTCCAAAGGTCAGCGCCCCAGTTCGCCAGCGAAAATGGTGGATTGGCAATCACGCAATCAAATGTTTGCAG
>JBAXBD010000484.1:0-5177 GCA_037142165.1 Schlesneria sp.
GTGCCGTACATCGCGAATACATACTGATTTGCATTGTACGTCCCCGTATAGACACCACCAACCAACGTCTGGCTGTTGTTGAGGTACTTGAATTCCAGACCGCTGGCGGTAAACGTCACACCACCGACTTTAAAGTTGGAACTGACCGTCAGATCCAGAACCTCCAGATTGCCATTGGCGATGACCAGACCCGGGTTGCCATTATTACCGAAGGTCACACTCAGGCTGCTGCCGCTGTCGAGTCCGGTGAATGTCACCGACGCACCACCTGTCATCGAGAACGTATCGTTTGAAGCGGCGTACTTGAATTCCATCCCGTTTGACGGAATCGTCGAAAAGTTGACGCCTCCGATTTTGAATGACGAGTTAACCGTCAGATCAAGGGACTGCACGTTTCCATTCTGGATAACCAAGCCAGGACTACCGTTGTGGCCTAACGTTACGCTTAAGTATGTGGGATTATTACTGGCATCGCGATCAACGCCGCCAAACGTCACTGACCCATTTCCAGAAAAAGTCAGCGTCTCTGGGATTCCATTTGTTGCTGACGCATACGTGACAACAGCAATTGCATTAAGCTGCACACCTGAGATCGACCAGTTGCTCGCCGTCGCATTCGCAGTCAGGCTTGTCAACGTACCACCCGAGATCACCAGACCCGTCGTAGCGGGAATCGCAACGGTCGTTGCCGTGGCAGCGACCGCATCGCTTCCCAAAATCAGGCTCAGTGATTTCTGCGACGTCCCCGTCCCAAATACTTCAGTCGCATTCCCCGTCACTGTCAGCGTATCGCCCACCGATGCATACGTCACCAGCGCCGTCGAATTGAACTTCCCACCAGCGATCGACCAGCCTGTCGCTGTTGCCTTTGCAGTCAGGCTGGTTAACACACCATTCGAAATCACCAGACCCGTCGTCTCAGGGACGTTATTGGTCGTGTCCGCCTTGCTGCCCAATTTTAGGCTCAGCGTTTTTGCGGAAGAACCCGTTCCAAACGTCTCAACTGCGTTTCCAGTCACAGTATAGTTCGAGGTTAAGGATGAGTAGGAAAATAAGTCACCACTCGAAGTCAGCTTGCCGCCAGCAATGGTCGAGTTGAGATCGACCAATCCTTGAAAGCTTGTCAATGTTCCATTTGTTACCGTCAGTCCGGTTGTCGTCCCACCGTTTGGGCCACCGAGATGAGCACTTACGGAACCAAGGCCAGTGACATTGACGGTGCTGTCGCCCGTAATTTGGAACTGTTGAGTTGAACTCGTGTAGGCAACCGAGAGATTGCTGGTGGAAAAGGAGAGGGAACCGAGGGTTATCGAGCCACTCGCCACGCTGGCGGAAACGCCAGTCAAACTGACTCCGCTCGAGTTGATCAGAACGTTGTTGCTTCCGCTGACATTAAC
The DNA here is from genome assembly GCA_037142165.1 of Schlesneria sp. GTDB lineage: Bacteria > Planctomycetota > Planctomycetia > Planctomycetales > Planctomycetaceae > Schlesneria. Next base: position 1,398 of record JBAXBD010000484.1, read on the forward strand.
AGTGACACCGTCAAAGGCAACAGATCCCTGAAGTTGGATCGAGTTGTTTGTTTTGTTTAATGCGATCGAACTGGGGTTGAAATTCACACCAGCGACCGTGAAGGGTTGGAATTTTAGCGCGGTAAGGCCGCTACTCCCAATCAATTGCGAGACGCTTTGGGATGACACGCCACCTGTCACGATGGGAATTGTCGTTCCACTGATAATCGCACTGACATTTCCTGTCGCGCTAAATGTCGGTGATGTCGAGGTCGTGTCGACCCGCACGGTACCACCCAACTGAATTAACGCACTGGAATTAGGGTAACCAACTGTGATCGTATCCGTTGCGACGGAATCGGAATAAACGTTTCCACTTTTCGTCCATGAACCTGTCGTGTGAAAGGTCAGTCCACCTGCGGCAATATCCGCCGAAAGCATTGTTCGCGACTCAAGAATCTGCGCATAACCCAGTTTCTGCTGGGGCAGATTTGAGTTGCGGCGAGCTTTTCGCCCCCGCAACATCTCGTGCTGACGATTGGAGTTCCAAAAAACGCGGGACCTGCGCGGAGTTTTCCGATACTGGAGTGATGCCAAACGCAAAGAAAGATTCGTCAGCCAGGAAATGATTCGCACTTTGTAAACGGCCCTTTGAGTCGATTGATGGAGATCGTATCTTCAGAATTCAGTCGGTGCGCGCGTTCTCAAGTCGCTTTAACGAGCAGAGGACTCTCGTGACGTTAAGGAGACTTCCAAATTAATTCGCGGGATTCGCTTTCGGTTTTTTAATAATTTCGGACTTCCGTAATCGAACTTCAGCGACGCACCCAATTGAAGGACCAAAGATTCATTGATCGGTCACAGAAAATTCATAATTCGACCAATTCGCTCACGAAAACTTCATATTGATTGCCGTAAATTGGTGGTCGCGAAGCCGGAAAGTCACAGGCGAAAGTGACTTTAAACGGCTAACGCGGAATCGAAATCAAGCGTCCATTGATTTTTAGAGTGATATCGATCGCGCCAATTTGGGGACCGAATTGAAAGTCCAATCCCAATTTGGTGAGAGCCGGACCCGCACGCCAAATGCGTCGTAAGAGACGACAAGGTCAGCCGTCGAAACGGAAAGCCGACGCGTCTCCGATCTGAATGCAACAGGCCAAAAGCACTTTGAGAGCGTGGAGCTTTCCTACGGTTACCCGATCGCCATCTGCTTAATCTCGGTCATCTTGGCACTACCAACGGAGGAGCGTTTTGCTGTAGTCAAAAGAATTTCGTGTCGAGATTCTTGACGCATGTGATCGGGATCAGGGAACACGTTCTGTCTTGGGAACGCGTCTACTTAAAAAGTCTCCGTGTGCTCACTGGCAAACAAGAACGTTTCTCGGTGCCTTAAAGGCGACTGGGTTCGTTGCTCCGTTAACAGTTGAAGGCGCGATCAATGGTGACCTCTTTCGCGTCTGAATTGTGCTGCACCTGATAAATACCTCGGCCCCCGGTGACATCGTCGTCTTGGACAATCTTGCGAGCCAAAAATTGGTGGGTTCAAGAAAGCGATCCGAGCGCCTGGTGCAGTAGTTCGTTACCTACTACACCATTTGCCAGATCCGAATCCAATCGAACTCGACTTTTCAAAACGAAAGAAACTGTTGAGAAAACGCGCCGAAAGAACTCCAGAGCTCATCAAAATCTCAGGAAAAATCCTCGTTTTCATTTCGGAGCTGGAACGTCGCGGTTAGTTCAAGCACTGCGGATACCGCTACAACGAAATTGGAACCGCTCGAGATATTCACGAACGTTGATGACCCCACGGTCAATTGCCTCGGATTCTTGCAGAATCGTCCGCTCAAGAAATGGAATTTGGATCTCACGAGGTGTCTGCGGGGACTTCTCTTCCCCGGCATTATTGAATTTCCTATTAAGACGTAGAATGTTCCATTTGATGTTCTCCAGAAACTGCCAAAACTTTCTGTTTCTGCGGCTCTCCCTTATGAGACATATCAACATGTCAAAACATGTTCCCTTCGATACCACCGCCGACTGAGCAAGTGGCGTCCTGCTTCCAAACGCTCGCTGGGCCCAAATCATACAGAGTGAATCTCAGAGGACCGGACTATAACTTAAACAAATCAAATGATTTCCATTACCCAACGACGGAATTGCGTACCCGAAAACCTGGCAACTGCAATTTCCTTAAATCACGTCCCGTTGCGACCGTTCCCAATTTGCACCTGATGCACTCCGGAACCGTTGCCAAGGATCGACACGGAATCGCCTTTGCCCTTTCCAACCTGCACCTTGATTTTGCCCTTACCACTGTTATTGATTTTCACATTGTCGTTGTTGCCGTCGCCAAGCTTGACTTGGACGTTTCCGGTATTCGTGATCGACACAGCGTCGTTGTTACCATTTCCGACCTGGACCTGCTCGTCGCCGCTGCCGTTACCCAGGATCGTCACGGAATCATCGTTACCGTTACCGACACGCACGTTGTTATTGCCTTTGCCTGAGTTGGTGATCGTCACTTTGACTGCATTGCCATTGCCAGCAACAACCTGATTGTTTCCATTGTTAGCGATCGACACGATGTCGTTACTACCGTTCCCGATCTGGACCTGGTTGTTGCCGCCGCCGAGACCCTGGATCGTCACGGAATCGTTATTGCCGTTACCCAGTTGGACGTTGTTGTTACCTTTACCGCTGTCGGTAATCGTCACCGAGTCGTTAATACCGTTACCCATATTAATCTGGTGGTCGCCGGTTCCAGTGATGGAAACAACGTTGTTGGCTCCGTCTCCGACACGTACTTTTTCTTTGCCGTTGCCAATGATCGAGACGACGTTGTTTGCACCGTTTCCGATCTGGACTTCATTGTTGCCATTACCCGCCAACGAGACTTTGTTGTTTGCTCCATTACCGAGATAAACCTGAACGTTACCAGTGGATCCCGAGTTACCGATGGTTACCGTGTTGGTACCGTCACCCAGCAGCACCAGGTCGTTACCGTTACCAAGCTTGACAACATTGTTGCCGTTGCCCAGCAGGAGCTGGTCATTTCCGTTTCCTCCACTGATGAACGTATTAAGGGTCAGACTGCGGGCAAACTGGATGCTGTCGTTGCCGTCGAAGGCAGTCACATAAACGGTGTTGATGTTGGTAAAGCTCTGGCGGATGTTGGCATTATTGAGCTTGCCACTGACAGCGATCCCCGTGCTGCCGTTCGGACTTGTGCCGATCGGCACGATGTTCAGTTGATCGTTGACGTTCCCTCCGACAAGGTAGAGAGAATTGCCCAAAACGGTTGCACCGGATCCGGCGACAATCACCGGCTTGCTCCCCTTGATTGTACTCACGGGAGAATTGAAGGAATTGCCACTATAGCTGACGACCCATTGGTACGTGCCGGCAACGGATGGAATATAGTCGCCTGAGGCGTAAGTCACGTCGCCAGTGACTTTGGAAACGGTTTGCGTGTAGGCGAGCTTATCGTTCGGGTCGAACAACTGAAATGTGATATTTCCGCTCGCATTAACTCCGTTACTAAGCGTTGCCGAGGCGTTCAGCTTTGTGCCAGTCCCAAGGATGACTGATGCACCAGAAGTGAGATTGATCGTCGGCTTGGTAATCAGGACATTGTTCCAGTGCTCGATCACGGTGGCCCCGTAACTGGAACTAATGACCGCGTTCGTTGTCGAAGAGAGTTGGACGTAAAAGACCGGGCTGAGACCCACTTGTGGATCATTGTAGATCGGCACGCGAATCGTTTTGGGGGTGCGATCGCCGGCCGACCAGGTGAGAACC
>JBAXBD010000485.1:0-5175 GCA_037142165.1 Schlesneria sp.
TGCCAGGTAGTATGCCGCCAACAGTCCGGCGGGTCCCGAGCCAACAATGATCGGCCGTTCGGATAATGGTTCGGCACCGGGAGACGCATCATCGAACTCAAGCGGCTGGAAGGTCTGTATATCGCCCGTTTGCCCGAATGGGACTCTGGATCGACGGATGCAGTCTTCGGTTAGATCGATGAGCGTTGTGTAGACGAACTGAAGATCCATTGATGATCGCGCATCAAGGCTTTTCTTGAGAATTCGCCATTGGGAAAGATCGCCGACTGACACGCCGAGGCGTCTCGCCAGATGTTGTGGGAGATCTGCTTCGGGAGCAGTGACGGGAAGTCGCAGGTTTGAAATACGGATCGGCATGCAAATTGACCAAACACAGAACGAAAACAGCCTCGTAGCACGGAATTCTGGTGACGACAAGCGTTCATCGTGGATTCATACGGGTTCAATCCACGTTTTTTTCGATGGAATCGGAATCTTCCCAATCCGTACCAGAGGCTTCCAGCCTCTGATGAAAGATATTCGAGGAGGCAGGAAGCCTCCTCTACGAATTTCCGCCAGAGTTGCGTTTCACCACTCACTTCCGCCAAGATCGAGTGTAATCGTTTGTCCTAATTATTTTGAGTCCTTGCCGGCATGTACTTGTTTCGACCTCTTCTTGCTTTCGGATTTGCCAGTCCCCTGATGTTATGGGGACTGGCTGCGGCAAGCATTCCGATCGTGATTCACCTGTTGCATCGGCGGCGGTTTCAGACAGTTCAATGGGCGGCGATGCGATTTCTTCTCGCCGCGACCAAGAAACAGTCGCGTCGAATAAAGCTCGAACAGATCCTGCTGCTGCTCATTCGAACTTTGATCCTGACTTGCCTTGCACTGGCGCTCTCTCGACCGACGGCCGAGACACTCGGTGAATATTTTCAATCGGCAGGTCCAAAGCACCGGATCGTCGTTGTCGATTCCACTTACAGCATGGGTTATTCGGCGGCGGGGCGTACTCGGTTCGACCGAGCCAAAGACATGGCGAGACAAATTGTGAGTCGTGCGAAACAAGGGGACGCCATTAACCTTGTTCGGATCAGTGATTCTGTTCCGCATGTCATGGTTAGGCGGCCTGCATATCAATCCGCCGCCGTGATCGAAGAGATCGATCAATTGACGTTATTCGATGAACGAGTTGATGCGTCGATCGTGTTGAAAGAGATTGACGAACTGTTGTCGCTGGCACCCGACCTGACTCATAAGGAAGTCTATTTTATTACCGATCTGCAGTCTGCAACGTGGGGACCACCGGATTCCACTGAGACTCTTAAAGTTCGCGAGGCAATGAAGAAGATTGCTGTACGGGCAAAGATTGTCTGGCTGGATGTCGGCGAGCCGAATGCGACCAACGTCGCGGTGACTGGACTGAAAACAGACGAATCATTCGCGTTGTCGGGTCGTCCGATACGAGTCTCGGCGTCGATCAAGAATTTCAATTCAGTTGGAGCAACGGGGCAACTGGTTGAACTGACGCTCGACGGCCAACTGGCGGATACTAGACGAGTCGACCTGCCTGCTGGCCAGGAAGTGACGGTCGACTTTGCTCCCAGCTTCAGTGGTGGTGAGCATCGTTTAAAGGTTCGTATTTCCCCCGACGCATTGCCTGTGGATGACTCGAGATCACTTGTCATTCCAGTCAGGGAAGAACTGCAGGTCTTACTCGTCAACGGAAAGCCATCGGGCGAACTGATGGGGAATTCGACCGACTTTTTGAAACTGGCGCTCTCCCCCGAACTGCCAAATCGAGCGATCGCCAGTTCCATCCAACCGACAGTGATTCGAGAAATCGAATTACTGGGTACGGATCTCAGCCGGTTTGATTGTGTCTTCATTTGTAATGTCGCGATGTTCACCGAACGCGAAGCGGAAGTCTTGCGCAGATACCTCGACGCGGGTGGTGGTGTCGTCTTTTGTCTGGGAGATCAGGTTCGCGCGGACAATTACAACCAGATATTGCATCGTGATAAACAACCGATCCTGCCAGCAACGCTCGGGGAGAGAATCGGTGACACAAAAAAGAAGGAGGTCGCCTTTGAATTCAATGCCGGAGATTTCAACCACCCGATTGTCAGTCCGTTTCAAGGAAATACAGGTGCGGGTCTCGAATTGACGAAGACATTCGTCTACATCAAGGCAGTCGTTGACGAAGACCGTTCGGCGAAGGTTGCGCTCCGCTTCAGCTCGGGCGACCCCGCCATCATTGATGCACCGTCAGGCCGTGGCCGTGTGATCCTGTTCACGACATCGGTGGATCGGGAGTGGAGCACATGGGCTGTCTGGGGCCATAGCCTGATTCCCCTGATTCACGAAACAGTGAATTATGCGGTTTCGGATCGTTGGAAAGATCGGGAAGTACTCGTTGGCCAGCCACTTCAATGTCATGTTGGCCTGAGAGCGACTGATACGTCGGCGACTCATCAGCTTCCTGACGGCGATTCAAAACCCCTTCAGCCTTCTGAAGACGGTCGCATCCTGATTACCGAACCGACAACGACCAGCGGGTTCCACAAACTCGGGTTGGGGCCACCGGCGAATCGGACCGACTGGTACGCGGTCAATGTTGATCCGGTCGAGAGCGATCTGACCTCACTTCGTGTGGAAGATCTCCGGACGGAAATGATGCCGGGTGTTGATTTTTCATACTTGACCGAGTGGGAAGAATCGTCGTCCGATGCCGGTGAAAAAGTGCGAGCGATTTCGACCGGGACGGGATTTTCCCGAGCCCTGCTGATCACCGCGTTGGCCTTATTGCTTGTCGAGCAAATGATGGCATGGAAGTTTATCGCCGGGGTCAGCTTATTGCTGGCAATTCTCTTAAGCACGCTGACATGGAATGTGTGGCATTGGAACTCATTGGCCGGTGCGATGATTGCCTTCCTGATTGCGATTTGTGTATTTGCCGTGGCAATGAAATATCGAAACAGATTCGGCTCAGTTAACTGGTGACGCGCCTCATGCTTTGTCAAACTTCGAAATCAGGACTGTGTGCCACTGCTTTGGAGTCTTCGGAGAAGCAGTGTCTTCTCTTGTTTCCGGTCAATGAGCACTGCGTGAACGAAGACGGTCACGTAGTGGCACATCATTTGGAAGTTTGAAAACGTACCGCAATTGTTTTGTCTTACCAATTCGAGTTTTAGAATCTGATGAGTTCACTTCGTCGACCGCTGCTCACGAATCACAATCGTTGCTGGATCTGGGGCCGCAACGTTGTGTTAGAAACGTTACGCGCGAATCGATGGCCCGTGATCGAATTGATTCACAGTGATCGATGTGAACCATCCGCAAGGGACGAGGCTGTATCGCTCGCCACTGACCGAGGTCTGAATGTCATTCCCGTTCGTGATTCGGAGATCACGAAGAACTGTCGATCGGAAGATCACCAGGGACTTGCCGCACGCATGCCACCGTATCCGTATTGGGACGTGACAGCACTCTTGAATGCATTGCCGCCGAACCCGGTTCTGGTCCTGCTTGACCGTATTCAGGATTCGCATAATTTCGGCGCGATCGTCCGTTCGGCGGAAGTGCTGGGGATCGATGGTGTGATCGTAGGAACGCATGAGCAAGCGGCAGTCAACAGCCATGTCGCTCGCAGTTCTGCAGGTGCAGTGAATTATGTCCCAATCGCCGAGTCAAACGATCTCGAAGTCACGGTACGGGAATTACGTGAGCAGTGTTTCCAGATCGTGGGTGCATCGGACCACGCTGAACAACCGATCTTTGAAACCGATTTCCGCAAGGCGACTCTGGTCCTGATCGGAAACGAAGGACGGGGAATCCAACCGGTACTTCAGGCACTTTGCACTCAATTTGTCCAGATTCCGATGTTGGGACGCATCAATTCATTGAATGCGGCTGTGTCGGCTGGGATTCTGTTTTACGAAGTCCTTCGGCAACGAAGGGGATGAGGGTCGACGATGTTAATTGATTATTCCAGAGTGGTATCACAATTAAATCGTCGGGTGCCACTCCGTCATCGAGCGTGACTTATGGGTGACTTTTTTCACGGATGGCGACGAAAGGCGGGATGCGTAATGCTCGTCATCGCGTGCACGGCGACGGTAGCGTGGGTGAGAAGCCTTGTCATTGCGGACCATTTTCGGTGTACGATGAACACAAAACATACGCGATTCGTTTTAGGCACGTGTCCGCATTACTCGGTTTGGATGATCGTGAATGACCGTGACCAGAGCCCGCAGACTCCGTTTGTATGGTGGAACAGTTCGTTTGATCTTCCAAAAATTTTCGAGCAGGGTCAGGATTTTGATTTTTGGTGGCCCTGGTTCGGCTTCGGTATCGGAGTTTCACAAATCCCCGAGTCGTTAGCGGGCGGAAGGTTTCGGGGTGTAACGCCTGTTTGGGCGATTCCCTATTGGGTCATTGTGTGTCCGGCAACGTTGCTTTCCGCCTATCTGTTGCTCGGCAAGCCGCAGAAAAAAACGAACGTCACCGCTCAAACACCTTTCTAACTCGACAACGATAGTCAAACTGACTCATTACCATTAACGGCCTCAACTTTTGACTGAGATTCTGTATGTCATTGATATTGAAAAACCCCCACAGCGTGCTGGCAGCCCTGCAGACTCGACCTGAAGACGTGGTCGATGTTCGTTTGCCTGCGGGAAAGCCATCACCTGCGTGGGCCGATGTGATTGAACTTGCCAAGCAGCATGAAATTCCGATTCGAACGACGTTTGCAGAAGAAACACGACGGTCCGCAACGGAAGGTAAGTTTGAACGGACCGGTGCGGCTCAGGCGACCGTTCGCGAGCGAAACGGGCTGTTGATAGAAGAGTTATTCGCCAATGCGGAATCGAGTCCAGGTCTTTGGCTGGCGTTGGATTGTCTGCAGGACCCGCATAACGTCGGTGCGATTTTTCGAACGGCGTCGTTCTTCGGGATTAAAGGGATCGTGATGACCCGCGATCGGTCGGCTCCGCTGACCGCAACGGTTTACGATGTGGCGGCGGGAGGTCTGGAATACGTTCCGTTTGGAGAACCGACCAATCTGGCCCGGGCGATGAACGTTGCCAAGACCGCCGGGATCTGGCTGCTTGGTTCATCCGAACACGCCGAACAGGATGTCGCAGAAATCCCTCGAGACCGATCGTGGATGTTGATTCTCGGTAACGAAGAACA
>JBAXBD010000486.1:0-5172 GCA_037142165.1 Schlesneria sp.
GTCGGAATGCGTTTCGGCGACGAAAGGGACGCTGGTCGACTCAACTGGCAGCGAGCTGATTGCCATGTGGGGGGCTCCCTATGCCGTCTCTGACCATGCATCGGCCGCTGCACAAGCGGCAATCCAGATGATGAATTCCCTCCGGAAACTCAACGAACAATATCCGCTTCCCGGAGGCGAATTAACCAAGGTTGGCATCGGGTTGAACTCTGGTAAAGTGCGGGTTGGGAATACCGGATCTTTAAAGAAAATGAAATACGGACCGCTCGGTTCCGAAGTCAATATTGCCAGCCGCGTTCGGGGAGCCACGCGTTTCTTTCAGGCGCCAGTAGTGATCACGGGTGGCACCGCTCGACAGCTCGAAGGAAAATTCAACACTCGAAGACTTTGTTCTGTGAGGTTGAAAAATATCGAAGATCCTGTCGATTTGTTCGAGCTGGTCGCAACCCCAATTCCAGAATGGAGTCAGATCGCCAAAGACTACGAAATCGCGTTAAAAGCTTTTGAAGAACACAAGCTTCTCACGGCGATTGGAACATTGAGGCAGGTCGTTGCCCGCGAGACCTATGACGGTCCGACGATGGTCCTTCTTTCACGTGCCGTCGATGCCTTGTCCGGGGATCAACAAAAATACGATCCCGTGTGGACGCTCCCTTCAAAATAGCTTTTGAGCCACACGTTTTTTGTCGTTTGCGAGTGTCGATCGACGATCGAGACGAGCGGTTTGGTAAGCCCTTCGTCAGCAAGCGTGGTGGTTTTGACGTTGGCGATTGTGACTTTGATTTTGGCGATCAGGCCTGCCGGTACGCATTTCAAATTAACTTTCTCGACACTTTGGCCTCCCTCCTCAAAAGCGGTTCGAGTATGCGCTGAGCCTCATCGTCTTGGCGACAGACGCGACAGATGGAGGGTGATTGCTCTAAAATGATCTGGCCGTGAAATAACACCGATTTAAATAGAGATGCGACGGAATTTCGGAAGCTGAAAGGCTCCGGGTCGTCCGACAGAAAGAGTTGAGAATTATGAGCGAAACCCCACACCCGCCTCGCGAGCTTTTGGACGAAACACATTCATTTCCATGTCGTTTTATGTTCAAGGCGATTGGTTTGGCAAATGACGACTTCGCTCTGCGGGTGGTTACAGTTGTTCGAGCAACTCTCGTACAAGACTTTGACGCGCCTTACGAATTGCGTGAAACGTCAGGCGGACGGCATGTTGCGGTCACGATCGAGCCATGGGTCGAATCGTCGCAGCAAGTGATCGAGATTTATGCCGCAATTCGCAATCTCGATGGGTTGGTGATGCTAATGTAGGTGACGTTTGATGATCGATCGGTTTAGCTGGGCCGCTTGATCGGCTGTGACGGGACGCCGCATCGCTCTCCCAATCAACGCGCGAACGATAATCGTATTCTAAACCGGTCGCCCGACGAGGTTGTCAATCTTTGTCGCTCGAAAACGCCGAGTCATAAGGCGTAGCTGCGGCTTCCAGCCGCAGAAAAAGGGACGGCGGCTGGAAGCCGCCGCTACGGGAATTCAACGTTTGTTGCTCGATTTCTTTACCTGGGTGGCACTGTGGCGGGCAACGTCATATTGGGGATTGGTTCGCCCAGCCAAAAGTGTTGTTTTCCAATTGCTTTTGGGTCAACAATGGTGAGTGGGCGTTTTGAGAGAACTTCCGTCATTGTGGTCCAATAGAGAAATTGTCCGGTCAGTTCGGGCTGTGCTGAGTACTCGCCAAACAATTTTTCAAATCGAAGAGCTGTCCCTCGGGCTGACTGTTCTTTACGGATGCTGGCCGTTTGACCTTCAAGCAGGATTGTTGCCGCCGATCCTGAAAGTAATGGCTCACCATTGGCATCGAGTTCGAGCAATTTTGTCCAAAGCTCGTCGTTCAATTCCCAGTTCATCACTGTCTGCGAATTATTCGGAATTGGCTGATCTGTGCGTGAGGCACGCTGCAGCCGCGAGAATGCTCGTTCACCGACTGCACCTAATAAGGTCCTTGATGCATACGCTTCTGCCTCGTTAATTAATAACTCGCGATCCTCCAGAGCATCGGCGACGTGCCGATAGGCGGGGACGACGGATTGCGGCGGATGGACATCAAGCCATTGGAGTTCGACGATTTCGATTCCAAGATCGTATGTTGCAATCCGATCACGCAATTTTGCCAGCGACTGACGTTCGAGGTCGGCACGCTGTTCGGTAAGTAGATTGTCGAGTGATGCGGTGGCGGCGACCTCACGGAGCACACTTTCGGCCGTCGCACGCAGAACATCGTCCGGACGGCGGCTACCCGCGAATGCGAACTGCTTCAGGTCGCTGATCCGGTATTGAACCTCGGCCATCAACTCCACAGGGACTTCATCAGCAGTCAACATCATGGACTCGTCGCCTTGCGTCGAGTGTCCGCGATCTTCGTGTGTACTTGTCCATTCGATTGTCGGGAGATTGACTGGCGGTTGTGGAGTTCTCGATCGCGAAGCCAGCAGGTTAAAGCGACCGATGATCCCCCCATCAGGTGAGCCAAGCGTTGTTTTGCCGGCGGCGTACCGTTTCGTCGACTGTTTTTCGACATCTGGCGCTTCACGATACCCCACGGAAACGTTGCGCAGTAACCCAACTTTTTCTCTCGTTAAGCATTCAAGTGGCCAGGGCCAACGCCAATGCAGGCCGGCATCGAGTTCGGCTTCCACGCGACCGAATCGAGTGACGATGGCGTGTTCATCTTCTGTTAACAGGGCGATTCCGGATAGAAACCAGAGTGAAATCAATGTGGCAGCGACCAGTTTTGTGCCGAGCTTCCAATGTTCAATGCACCAGAAGACCCATTCGGATGGTGACGCGTTGGCAACTAGCCAGTCGGCCCCGGACAGTAACGTGTTCAAGCCACGAGAAGTCAGCGAGGACGAATGAGATTCGAACCAAAGGAGTCTCATCGCATTGGCCATGACGGCCAACGAGGCGACTTCATGAAACATCGCTCCGCCGATGGGATCGAGCCAGCGTAGCGAGCAGGCGAGTACCCCCAAGCCATTCAAGCCGAAGGCGAACAAGAGAATGCTCTGCCAGATATTCTGGACGAGTGCTCGCGAAAGCCGTACCAGACCAGGAAGTGGTCGCAGAGGATCGCCGAGAAGTATGATGTCACCGGCTGCCGCTGCCATGTCTCCACCCGCCGTTCCGAGGGAAATTCCGACATCGGCGGCGGCGAGTGCCGGTGCGTCGTTGATTCCGTCGCCGACCATTGCCAGCGATCGGCCCGTTCGACGAGCTTCTTCAATCCAGCGTGCTTTATCAGCAGGAAGCTGCTCAGTCGCAATATGTTCGAAGAGTCCGAGCGTTTTGACCACCGCATCAGCGGGTTGAGGTCTGTCACCGGTTAAGAGTACGAACCTGACGACACCGACATCACGCAGTTCGCTAAGGACCAGTTGCGACTCGGGCCGAATGGTTTCAAGAACACCAATGACTCCAATGACGACTCCATCGACAGCAACGACGAAAGGAGATTCGCCTGCAGCCTCGCGTTCTTTCAGTAGTAACGCGGCATCCTGTGAGAAAGAGATATCGCCACGATCCAAGGCTCGCCGATTCCCGACGACAATTGTCGCAATTCGCAGATTGGAATTGTCACGCACTGTAGCAGAAGAAACATCGGTCGATATTTGAACTTCGTCGGTCGAAATTCTGGCGATCACACCAGCACCGGCAAGTGCTTCAAATTCGACTGGAGTTGGAATCTCCAAGCCACGCTGTTCGGCCGCATTGACGAGAATACGTGCGATGGGGTGTTCGCTATTTCGTTCGGCGATGGCCGCGATTCGCAGGACAGCATTCTCGGACAGTCCGGTCGTTGGAATGACATTCCCAAGTATAAGCGATCCTTGTGTCAGCGTACCTGTCTTGTCGAAGGCAAACGTATCGATGGTCGCCAACCGTTCCAGTGCTGAAGACCCTTTCACGACGACACCTCGTCTTGCTAACCATGCAAGAGATGCCATCACGGCACAGGGAGTTGCCAACACCAAAGGGCATGGACATGCAACGACAAGGACACCAAGTGCAGGCAGATAACCGCTCCGCCACGACCCGGTCGCAACGCGCCAGCCGATTAATGTTGCCAGCGCAGCAGCAAGGACGGCTGGAAGAAACCATTTGGCCATACGATCAGCAGTTCGTTCCAGGTCTCCTTTTTTTGACGCCGCCGTGCCGACAAGTTGAGCGACATGGGCAAGCGCAGTGCCCGTGCCGATTGACTCAGCAACGACAGTTAACGCACCGAACTGATTTAATGTTCCGGCGAGAACACGATCACCCCGTTGTTTATCGACTGGAAAGCTTTCGCCCGTAAAAGGGCTTTGGTCGACGACAGATTTTCCTGACACGACTTGCCCATCGACGGGGATACGTTCGCCTGGCCTGACGGTGACGATATCGCCAACACACAACTCTTCGAGAACAACGTCCAGTTCACGTCCATCTCGATTTCGGTGTGCGATCTCGGGCCAGAGTGCAAATGTCTGGCGTACGGCCCAACGGGCTCGGTCGATTGTATACCCTTCGATGCTTTCGCCGATCAACGAGATCAGCACGACAAGACCTGCCGTCTGATGTTCACCGAGGACGATGGCAGCCAGGCAAGCCAGGGTGAGCGCCAGATCTGCTCCGACTCGACCCGAGCGCAAACCATCAAGCGTGTGATAAAGAATCCTCGAACCGCCGACGATGGCCGCCAGTAATGCCAGACGGAACCCGAAGAAAGTCGCCTTGGACGGACCAGCACCAGAGATTCCTGCCGAAAGCATCCAGTCGGCAACAAGCAGCAAGGCAACAACTGCGGTTAAGAGATAGAGTGGCGCTGACTGGTAGTGAAAGTTTGGTCGCGACGCGACAGAACACGCAGACTCCCCCCGAAGCATTTCAGATGTCGACTCAGGAATGTAATGCATGATCGATTACTTTTCCCCTCGTGACGGAGGGAACGTCAGGTCGACGGGGTGTTCGGCATCAAGCACGACTTTCATCTTTGCGAGGTTTAGCACCTCCTGCAAAGTCTCGATGCTGAGGCGGTTCATCACGAGCTGTTTCGAGTCTGTGTAAGTGCGGTTTCGGCTTTCGGCATCACGTTGGATTTGACCGATCAACAGATTGAAACGGTCTGCCGAAC
>JBAXBD010000487.1:0-5164 GCA_037142165.1 Schlesneria sp.
GTCTCAGAGACCGGTCCTATGGGACCGATTGAAGCACGACGAATTCCTAACATCGCAAGCCCTTTCTAAGTCTCAGAGACCGGTCCTATGGGACCGATTGAAGCACATTTGAACGTTCGACATAATGATTTTTTCCTGAGAGTCTCAGAGACCGGTCCTATGGGACCGATTGAAGCCAGAATCGCCATATTTACTCTCCTAAGCTTGTCAGTCTCAGAGACCGGTCCTATGGGACCGATTGAAGCTGCGTCCCCACGATGTTTTCGCTTGCGTGTTGGGTTGATGAATCATCCGACCGCCAGAAACCCTATAGGAATGAGACTTGAGCACAGATGTTCCAGTGAACGACGAGTGAATTGCGTAAAATTTCGCGGGCGAGTTGGAAAAAAGAGCGCCACGTCGTCATGATTGTGATCCAATGTGCAAATCTCCGCGTTATTCAAAACGGTCGGTTCGTGTGTAATTCAGACATGAGGACGCTGAGACGATGAACGGGGTGGGAGTTTTTCTTGCGGTTTTTGATATCAGCGCGATTGCGACGATCATTGGAACTTGTGCCGCTGTACTGCCTGGGGGATTCTGGCTTTATCGCCATTGGTCGACAGGGAAATACGGCGAACGCAAACTGACCAAGATCTATCGGGATGCGATCCCAAAATCGTCAACTTTCTGTGACGAGCGGATTAAGGGGCTTTTAGACGACAATGTGTTCGTTCGAGACAAATTGCTTCCACCCACGGTTTCACTCAAAGAAGTCCGAGAAGCTTTCCGAACGAAACTGCACGGGACTGCTGAAGCCCACGAGATTGATTCGGTTCTGAATTTGTATTTTGATCAGATTATTGTAGGTCTCGCACACTCGGATTATGGGCCGTGGAAGCAGAAGGCCCAGGATTGGACGCAAGAGACCAAACGTAGTTCGACTCCTGTTTCTGTACCGAATCGTCGACCCGTATTTCTTGTTCTCGGGTTATTGACGTCGAAAGCCCAACTCCACCAGCGTGCGGCGACAGCGAAAGAAAACTTCCATTTCAACCGGTTGGGCGACGACTCACTGCTCCTTTCCGGCGACGGAATTCAAACCGACGCAAATGCATGGCGATCATTGATTGTCGAGGGTTGGAAAAAAATCTGCGAGGCTGAAGCGGACGAACAACAAGTTCATCTCGTGCTGGGAACTGTCACTCTTTGGAATCTCGCCTTCGGAATCCAATTGAACAACAAACATCCAAGTCACGTCCTGTACCATGTTCAAGAATCGTTTCAACCAGTCTGGACGATAAACCGAGATATCAAGAACCGGCGATCGCCCGGCGGAAGCGTCTTGCCGGATCAATTGAAAGTCGAAATCGAATGCGAAGACGTTAACAGTGAATCGGAAGCAATCGTCTTCGCCATCGGTGCCAATCCAGGCATAGTTCTCGATGTGCGTGCGTACCTTGATGCCACGTCGCGACAGATGCCAATACGCGTTGTCACGAAAAAAGCGACGTCCCTGTCGCCTGACCAACCCGACCTGTGGGTGCAATATGCCGCTGAGATGGCCAATCTGATCAACGTCTCGCGTGCCAAGGAACGATTCATCTTTGCCGACGCACCCGCCGTTCTGATGCTGATGGTGGGAGACTCGTTAGGGCCTTACAACGCAAACCTGCATTTGATGCAGTTCCAGAACACAACCGACCCTGCATCGAAATATGTGGAAGTTCTGTGCCTGCCTGATAAGGCGCTCGACGCGATGATCGAAGCAGGAGCATCCGCGTGATTGTTCAAGGGGATATCTCAGGAATCCAGGACTTCGTCACGAATGTGGCGGAAGGAGGTGGCGGACAGGCCAAACGCCTGCGTGCTCGCTCGTTCGCGGTCCAATTGCTTTGCGAGGCGGCCGCCGTTCGAGTCAGTGTCGCACTCGGCTGGCCGATTGATCTAGAGCACCTGGTCATGTCGGCTGCCGGTCACTTTATCCTGAAGGGGAACGAACCTGCCGGTTCGGCCGATCAATTGAAGATTCTCCACGGTGAGATGAACAAGTGGTTGCTCGAACATCTCAACGGTGAAGTTCGACTGGCCCTAGGCTGGTCCACGGATCACGGGACGGAATTGGAACAGTTTCATGCGTCGCGCGAAATGTTGAATAAGTCACAGCAACGCCCCTTCGCATCGGTTGTTGTCGCGAACGACGGTCGATGGGATTTCAAGGCGATGGTGCTCCGACCGCTTGATACCCCTTGCGTCCTCTGCCGACAGCAGCCTGGGACTGTTAACGAAAAGGATTCGGACGATGGCACGATTCGGATTATCTGCAAACTTTGTGATCGACTGCGACGATTTGGACGAGCACTGACCGAGCCTGCCCGAAGCTGGCTGTCAATTACTGAAATTCGGGCCAATGAGCCTCCAAAGGACCATTCGTTTGAAGTCTTCGGGCTGAATGCGTCTCTTGAATCTCGCATGCCAAACCCAGCCGCAGTACTTGCTTGTACGAATTTGAAAGATCATACCGTCGGTGCCCAAGACGGTCCGTTCTCCAAAAAATGGATTCGACGCCAGCTTGGTCGAAGTGCCCCGGTCAGCGATTCGGGCGAGGTTCTCGACTTTGAAGATCTCGCCGCAAAAGCGACGGGCGACCGCAAACTGGCCATCATGAAAGCCGATGGCGATGGCATGGGGGTCTATTGGAGCGAACTTCTGGCCAGCCTCGCGGAATTGTCCGAATACGGCATGGCGAGCGGCCAGTTCGACGATTTTTCGGCACGTGAAATCAATCATTTGATCGAACAGGCGAAAACATCGACCGACCCGATACAGCACCGGTTTCGCTGGATCTACACTGTTTACTCAGGCGGCGATGATTTGCTTTTCATTGGACCATGGGATGTCGTTTTCGATTTTGCCGGCGAAGTTCAGCGGTTATTCGCAAACCGCTTCGGTCACCTCGGACTGACAATCAGTACCGGGATCGCCGTTGCCAAACATAACTGGCCGGTACACCGCATGGCCGAGATGGCGGAAGAGTTATTAGAAATGGCGAAGCGCGTTCCGGCTCGAGGCGCGGATCAACCCCGAAATCAGGTGGCGGCTCTGGGCGAAATCTGGAAATGGGAAGATCATCAAGCGGTGATCGAACAGGGACGGCAATGGGCCAATTGGGTCAACGAAAAACAGATCGAACGTGGGACACTGCGCGATATTTACGAATTCAGCGAAGCCCGCTGGGGTCGTCGAAATCAGGGTAATGACATCACCAACGAAATAATGGCTGATGCTCGGCTCGATTATTTGCTGACGCGCCGAATTTCGCAGAGTCGGCCCCGGCGACAGACCGTTCAGGGACAGAATTCGTCAGGCTTCGAAGCAAGCGGCTCAAATCTTCAATCTCATATCGAGCGGATGAAATTGTCATTTACGGCGCCATCCGGTGCGGAAGACCGCCATCTTTCAGCGAGCTTGAACTACGCGCTATTGGCAACTCGAAGTTTTAAAGGGGGGGAATGATTATGAGTAGCGGGAATCAACTCCTTACGGAGTGGCAGCACCGGTATCACGAACGCTATTTTGATGAAAAAGGGCATCTCAAGCTGCACTTTGTCCAGCGGGCTGAAATTGAACCTTTGGCGAAAGCGATGGCTGATGCGTCCCCCGCATTAACGCGCCACCAGATCCGTCGTTTCTTTCAGCATTGTCGTTCAATTGAGCGGCGCCTGAAGGCGAGCGGAACTTCGCAATCAACATGGGGCCAAGTAGCGCCAGATGTTGTAAAACTCGATGGTGCGGCGTCTGACGCATTTTCGAAATCAGAGCGAAAGATTCCTCAAATCTTTCATGATTTTATTAAAAACAATGTTGCCATCGTTCAGAATGAGCGAGATTTCCGCGAAGGCTTTTTGAGGCATTTCGAGGCGCTGATCGGGTTCGGTCAACAATATTTCAAAGAAAAGAATTAAGGAGCGGCCGATTATGAAATCGATCGAACATCATCAGATTACCGGGATCATCCACCTGTTGAGCGGCACTCGCGTGGGCGGTAGTGACGAATTGCTCGATATCGGTGCAACCGACTTAACTGTCGTCAAAAATCCGGCGAACATGGAACCTTATATCCCAGGCTCGTCGATCAAAGGAAAAATGCGATCGCAGCTGGAGACAAAATTTGCGTTGGTCGGTCCAAACGGTGACCCGTTCTCTGGACGAGGGAACCTGTCACCCGCAGGCTATTTGGTTGCCGCGATTTTTGGACCGCATATGAATTCCGGACACGGCCTCGGGCCGACTCGAATCATCGTTCGTGACGGAAACTTACTCACTGGTGGCCAGCTTGAAACCAAGTCCGAGGTCATGGGAAATCGAAACACGGGCGTTGGTGTGCATCCTCGCAAAATCGAACGTGTTGTTGCCGGTTCAACATTCCGCCTTCGCATTGACCTGCAAGTGTTTGATCTCGATTCCTCGCAGGGTAACTGCCGGTTTGATAGCAAGACAGGTGGCGAAGCAATGGTTGAATTTGTCAAATGCGGTCTCAAGCTGATTGAATTTACGGGGCTTGGATCTGGTGTCAGTCGCGGTTCTGGTGAGGTCGAGTTTCTTGATTTGAAACTCGATGGGAATCGGTTCGAACTTCCGAAACAGATACCGACGGCCTGATGCCCATCGCTGTAAGGACAGTTCGAATGAACCTGTACCGAATAACAATTCGACCCCGTTCGCCTTGGACAACGCCGTGGCATGCCGACACGTTGTGGGGCTTGCTCTGTTGGGCCTGCGCGCGGCACGATGGCGATCTTTTTTTAAAAGAAAAACTGATCGATCCCGCCATCAATGGTCAACCCCCGTTCGTCCTTTCGGATGCCTTTCCCACGGGATGGTTACCTGTACCGATCCGTTTGCGATCGATGTCGGCCATTCGACAAATCCTGGCAGCGACGGGAACCGATCCTGACATCACTGCGAAAGCAATTCGTAAATCTCGCTGGATCACGGTCCAGGGGTTCCGGGAATGGCAACAGGGCGGACAACCCAGTGCCGACCAATTTGCTCAAGAAAAGCTGGTACGCGGCGTGTACGAGACCCACAATCAGATTGGCCGAACGTCGAATTCAACCAGTGACGGAGGAAATCTCTTTACTCGCGAGGCGTGGCAGCTTTCCGAGAAAGAGGGGACGCTCGA
>JBAXBD010000488.1:0-5159 GCA_037142165.1 Schlesneria sp.
ACTAATAACCTCGGAGCGACGACGCCTACTTTGGAAAATCGTCCACTTGGCACATCCATTTGACGGCGCAGCAATTGGGAATCAGCAATCAAGCCGTTAACATGAACGCGAGAACTCGGATCGACGATTGCGTGATCGAAGCCATGAATAACAATCCATCGCCTGACGATTATGCCTGCTACAAAACGACGGTGCCGATGGCGCTCGAGAGATGCAAAGACGAAGATCTGATTACTCGATCCCAAGCCAAACGGGTATTGAGTCGATTCGATCGATTTCGTGAAGTCCTGCTGGATTTCAAAGGCGTGACTTCGATCGGACAGGCGTTTGCGGATGAGATTTTTCGTGTTTATAAGCAGAGTCACCCCGAGGTTATCGTTGTGGCAATCAACACAACCCCCGAAGTGGACAAGATGATCAATCGCGCGAAATCTGTAAAGAACGCTCCGGACTTACCCAATGGACCAGCCCACAACGACTGAAATTGTTAATCATTTTTCGAAGCGGACTGTCGCAACGTCTCGAAGTAACTTTTTCAAAACCTCTTCGGTTTGTGAGCCCGTGATTCTCTTATCCTCGATTGTTTCCGGCCAACCACTTCGCCAGTTCCTTCAGCGCGACTTCATCCATTCCGGCAACAAGCTCAAGCCGGTGGACATCATGGACTGTCAGAATGTGGTCCTCGTGAAACACGATTTCATCGCCCTGGTTCAGTCCGTGCAGTCGAGCTTCTGCCAATGGGTTATCAACGAGCCCTCGAAGGTAACCGCCGTAGCGTTCCGTAACGCGGACCCAGAAGTCCTCACCCCAGCCTCGTGACGGGACGTTTTGCTCTGGAAGCGGCAGCAGTGACGCAGGATGATTGTGTCGAAGAATCGGCTTGGAAAGTTCTCCATGACATGACGGGCATGAGCACTTCTCCGCTGCATCTTCATGAACGGAAAATCTTGGTGAATCGATCCGAAGTTCAACAAACTGGCCCGCTCTGACGTGCCTCTTGATCACGTCAGGAGGAATCTCGAATTGCTCGGGGTTCTCATCATGCATCACCACCCCGTTCACCAACTGATAGTCGTTGGCGAATTTCTGTTCCCGAAGTCGTTGTTGGAGGTGTTGATTCAGTTCACTCATGAATGACTACCTGGTCTCTTCTCGTTCTAACGTCAGGAAAAGCACATCACTGCCCGGCAGTGAAGCGAAATCGCCGGGACGTTCCTTACCTGATGTCGCCACGCAGAACTTCATTGAGGTTTCGCCGACTTCGTAAATACCCAAGGATTGCTTTCCGGCATCTTCACCCACAACGGTCTTGAAATCGATGATCTTCGGGGTTTTGGTGGGATCAATGCTGCTGGTTCCCTGGGCGACCTCTCGTCCGTCGACGTTAAGGCTCCATGAACCGTCCGCGCCGATGACGACCTTGAGTTTCCGGGCGTCGTCGTCCCCCGCCTTGTTGCCGTTCGTTTCTAATGCGACGACGGTCCATGTCCCTTCGATTCGCCGCAGGTCCCGCTTGATAATGTCCTCTTTCTCCCGTTCAAACGTCACGAGAATGTGTTCGCTTGCAGAGTTGGAAGTGAAATCTGCTGGCCGTGCTTTTCCGGGTGGAGCGAAGCATAGCTTGCGAGTGTTTTCATTGAGTTCGTAAATCCCCGGGTACAGATCGTCTTTGCCGCCTCCTTCCGTGGGTCTGATGTCGATCGTCTTTGTTTTCTTCGTAGGGTCGATCATGGTCGTCCCCCGGCTGACTTCTTTTCCGTCCGAGCGAAGGCTCCATGTTCCTTCGGAGCCGTTGACCACAGTGAGCTTTCTCGCATCGGCATCTGCAACCTTGTTGCCGTTCACTTCCAGGGCAACGATTTTCCATGTCCCCTCGATCAACTGGCGGTCCTTTTTGATCGCGCTCTCGTTTGAATCGTCGGCGGATGCAATTGGTTCACTTGCTGCCAGGATGACTCCAATGAACAAACAACTGAAAATGGAATTTCTCATGATCAATCTCCGGGAGGTATGAGTCGATAACGTCTCGCAATTCCGATGATCTTCCCTGGCATCAGCCGGCATGCGTCTTGGCAACAATCTTGTCGATTTCGGCGCCGGTAAACGCCCTTACGGTCGTTGTACGGACATTACCAGCGGATGCCAGGTGCAAAAGTGCGGTCATCGCTGTTTCCTCGTTCGGGGCTTCGATAATCAGCATGCCGTCGTACTCACCCAATGTCCAATAAATGTTTGTGACCTTGGCTCCCAGTTTCTTTGCTGCCGCTTTGAAGGCTGCCGCACGTTTCGTACTGTCGTCAATTCCCTTGAGTCCCTGCTGAGTGAATTTGAAGTTAGTGATAAATGTGACCATCTGAGGTTTCCTTTCAAGAAAACTAAAAATTGACGACTGCGATTGCTGTGGCATCCAGAATACGACGTTCAGTTTGTCGTGACGATCGATGTTCCAACAACATGCACGGATTTATCGTCTGGTCTCACGAAGATTGCGAGCCGCTTTACTCGCGATTCGTGGGTTCATACGATGCCCTGTCACCACTCGGTGGATTAATAAAATCGACATCGTTACTCGTTAAGGAAGGCACAAGATCATGCGCATGCAAAATTGTTTCTTTGGATTAGTTCGAGCATTCGTCGTCGGAGCAGTTGTCTGGACGGCCGGGCAGTCTGGATTTGCGGCTGACGAATATGCCTATGACCTGGTTCATTCGTCCGTCACGTTTAAGGCACGTCATCTCGATATCAGTTGGATTCATGGACGGTTCAACGACGTCGACGGAAAATTTTCGATCGATCGCGAGAACCCTTCCAAATCAACATTCCATCTGGTCATCAAAGCTGACAGCGTTGATACCGCCAACAAAGCCCGCGACGAACATTTGCGCCAACCCGACTACTTCGATACGAAGCAGTTCCCCACGATCGAATTTAAGAGCACGAGCACAAAGGCTGTTGAGGGGGGATATGAAGTGACCGGCGATTTCACAATGCACGGCACGACCAAGAAGATTACGTTCGTCTTAAAGGGTGGCAAAGAACATCAGTTCAAGGACATCAAGCGAGTCGCTTTCTCGACTGAATTGACACTCAAGCGAAGTGACTTCGGTTTCGACAAGAACGCCATCGGGCCGATCGGAGACGAGGCGATCATTCTGATCGATTGCGAAGGTATGCGTAAGTAACCGATGCCCGATCCAAAGCTTTATCTGCTGGCGATGGCGGCTTCCGCCATCGCCAGTCTGTTGTTCGTACTGGTGGCTACCGCAGTGGCGCGTCCCGCCAGTTCAAAACGGCTAAATATCGCGTCGATCCTGGGAATCAGTTTTGGCCTCGCCGTCGGTTACAACGTGCTGGCGTTAAGATTGGCATGGCCTCCGGTGAAGGGTCTCGACCGGTTTTTGCTAGTCATCGCTCCCGCTACGATTGGAATCGAGCTGATCGCCGGGTTCTCGTGCATACCGCGATTTGTCGCCTGGTTATTGCGAATCTGTCTAGCTGTCGCCGCTCCACCAATTCTTCTTCAAGGTTCCGTTTACTTGAGGGGCTCTGGCAGTGATCAGGACCGGTGGCAGTCTGCCGCTCAACTGGTTTTATGCAGCGTCTTGTTGATCGGAACGTGGCGACTGCTGACGTGGTTGTCCGCGCGTTCGCCAGGGATTTCGATCCCACTGGCTCTCGCGATGACCATCCAATCAGCGGGCCTGACGATTATGATGGCGGGTTACATCAAAGGGGGCGCCGCGACAATTCCGTTAGCCGCAGCACTTGTAGGAACGACTGTCGCTACCGAGTTGATGAGGACGCGAACTAGTCTGTCAGGGGTGATCGGAATCGGAGTGGTCGGGTTATTCGGCATTTTGTTCATCGGCCGATTTTTTGGTCGCCTGTCGACCGTCTGCGCGCTGACGCTGCTGCTGGCTCCCCTCTTACTCTGGGTCTCGGAAATGCCCTTTCTGAGACATCAAAAGCCGTGGCTGGTGGCATCACTCAAATTATTGCTGGTCGCGATTCCACTGGCGGTCGTACTGGTCCTGGCGAAACAAGACTTTGATCTCAAAATGGCCCCATTGTTGTGAAGCTCTCTGCTTAATTGTGAGAGATTCAGCCAACTTGCAGAGATTGAAAACGGAATTTCCGGTATCAAGGTCAGCGAGGTGTTACTGGTCACATGGGATTCCGGTAAGTCTAATGATGGCCTTTGTGGAAATGCCGCATCGCGGACTTCGCAGAAAATGAACGCACGGGATGGTTTCGTTGCGGTTCCCGAGGAAGAATCATGAACCGGATTTCAGCTTTCTTACTGATGGTCGGTGTCGTCGTTATCTCTAATCTTCGGGCCGAGGAAATCGTAACGATTTCCGAGGCGAAGCGGGATGACAGCGGCATACTTGTTCACGAGGTTCAGTCGCCGTATCAGGCGGGGACCACACTGATTCGTGTGCTCCAGCCGGAAACGTTGTTGAACGACGAAAAATACACGGTGATTTACGTGTTGCCCGTAGAAGCCGGAACCGAGAGCCGGTACGGGGACGGGCTAAGCGAGGTCAAGAAGCTTGACCTTCACAACAAGTTCCGGGCTGTGTTTGTGGCTCCGACGTTTTCTCATTTACCCTGGTACGCTGACCACCCGACGAACCAAACAATCCGGCAAGAAAGTTTTTTCATTAAGGTCGTTGTCCCGTTCATCGACAAGACCTATCCCGTGCGGGCTGAGGCCAGTGGCCGATTGCTGCTTGGCTTCAGTAAGTCTGGTTGGGGGGCGTGGTCGTTGCTGCTGCGACATCCGGACATGTTTGGAAAGGGGGTTGCGTGGGACGCTCCGCTGATGATGGGCAAGCCGGGGATGTACGGCAGTGGTGACATTTTCGGCACCGTCGAAAACTTTGAAAATTATCGGGTGAGCAAGCTGCTGGAGGACAACTCGGACAAGTTTTCAAACGAAACGGAGAAGCGGTTGGTGCTGCTTGGGTACGGGAATTTCCGAGCCGAACACGTCCAGGTCCAGACCCTGATGGACGAACGGAAAATCGCTCACGAATATCGGGACGGTCCCGAACGCAAGCACGACTGGCACAGCGGATGGGTGAAAGAGGGGATCGAGCTGCTGCTCGACCCGTGATGAACGAGACGTGGACGTTCATTTTGTCGAAATGAATTAT
>JBAXBD010000489.1:0-5123 GCA_037142165.1 Schlesneria sp.
TCGACGTGCTTTAACTTTCCGACCCGACCATTGCGGACCAGTTCACAGGCCAGTCGGAATTGGGCATTGCTTCGCTGCTGGCTACCGGTTTGCAGGATGCGGCCAGTCGCTTTGGCCACCTTCACAATCTGCTTTCCCTCATCGACCGTCAGCGTCAATGGTTTTTCACAGTAGACATCTTTTCCGGCTCGCATGGCTGCGATCGAGATCAGCGTGTGCCAGTGATCGACGGTTCCACAGATGACAACGTCGATATCCTTGCGTTCCAGCAGTTTTCGGAAGTCTTTGAACGGGGCGGCGTCTGGCCATTTCTTTTGTGCGGCGGAGACGCGTTGTTCGTCAACGTCACAGACGGCGATGATCGTACCGAACCGGCTGGCTGAATTCGCATCGCCGGTTCCCATTCCACCGCAACCAATCAGGGCAACTCGTGGCTTGTCTTTGGTTGAAGGAGCCGTCGGGTCTGCGGCCAATGACTCTTCAATAAACCAACCTGGCAGTGTCGCGGAAGCGGCAGCAGCGGCCATCGACTTCAACAACAAACGTCGCGAGCCGCTGCAAGCGGTTTGCCAGGAGCTACCGCTCCATGAACCCAAGGAACTTTTTCGAAACATAAGACGTCAAGTTCCTCAAAAGAAGGGAATGTGCATGATGTTTCAATTTTCGTCGGACTGATCTGATTGGAAATGAGAGAATTCGCTCCGATTGCATAGTCAGAGAAAACAGCGGCCAAGGGAGCAAGTTCAACACCTGTGAATTTGAGTTTGACCGCGAGTCCATTCCTCAATCAGTTGCCGCGCTGATTTAAAAGTTGCTGAAGTTTCTGCGACAAATCCTTGAGTTGCGAGAGATCGTAACTCAGAAGCTGTTCGCGGATCGGCTCAGAAATCCCGAGGATTGATTGTAGGATTCCGATCTGTCCAAGAAGTTCCCCTTTTTGGAGACCTTCCTCTCTCGCGTAATCCAGACGGGCTATTTCGTCCATCTGAAATTTTTTCCTCGCTCGATACTCTTGGAGTTGCTCGGGGGATTGGTTGATCATTTCCAGCACTCCTGCAGCTTCTTCAAACTCCGGCTCCGCAAAAAGCTCGCGAATTTCCGTTTCGGTCATTATCTCAGCATTCGACAAAAAGTAGGCCCAGCGTTCTGCGGGGGTCGCATTCGTGAGATTCTCGCGAGTCACGTTCAGCTTCGTCAATTCTAATGTGTGAATCTGCAAGTCGTCACTAAAGATGTTCCCCGCAGCATCCCGCAAACGGAAATCAGAATGCAATTCTGTCCGTTGTGAAAAAAGAGGCTTGGTCAAAACACAAATCACAATTGCCGGACGCAACTGGTGGTATTTTTCTCCATCTTTGATCTGATCGACGAAAAGGCGGGCGTCGTAGTAAGCCAGGCGCTGAAGAATTCCCAATGGTATTGTCGTCTGAATCTCAATGTTCAATTGACGTCCATGATTGTCCGTGGCGAGGATGTCGAGGATCGACAATTTGTCGTCGCCACGATCTTTGCCCAAAAAGGGATTCAAAAACTCGACCGAACTAATTCGAGTCTGGTTTCCAAGAATCGCGTTTAGAAAGTGGACGGTCACTCGAGCGTGGTCGGGACTTCCCAACATCAGCTTGAACGCAAAATCAACGGTTGGGTTGATTCCAATTACTGACACAACGGGATCTCCTGGTGAACACCTGATCGATTCGATGGAAGTGAACATCTTATCAAAGCCGAATCTCTTTTCCGCACGAACAACGTCTGAAGTGTGATTAGGAAATGGGTTACGAACGAAGGCTTTCTTCGGTTGACCTTAAAGGATGGGCGATGAATTGAGCCTGCCACGATGGGATCACTTCGGTGACCCGTAGCAAATTCTGCAGGGTTCGACGCGATTCAACCATCAAGTTCGATTGATGTCTTGTCTCGGTTCGGGCAGGCGAGGCATAATGGCGAGAATGAAGGCGACAACGCTTGTGATTCGCTTTTGAAGGCGAGCCGCCAGCGTCGAAAGACTTCAGTCGTCAATTGGAAAAGATTTACGGAATCGTTTGAATTCCCGGTCGGAGATTACTCTGAATGTCGTTGCACCGTAATTCGCAGCTCGAAAACCTTCAGTCGCTCGTATGCCGCCGAGACCTGTTGAAGGTTGGGCCGCTGGCTTTGTCGGCTTCTGTGTTGCCTGGACTGCTGACGGGAACTGCGAATGCCGCGTTTGCTCCTTCGCCTGACGCGAAGGCAAAATCGGTCATCTTCCTCTGGATGGGGGGAGGCGTCACTCACATCGATTCGCTTGATCCCAAGCCGGAGGCTCCTGAGCAGATTCGAGGGACGTTATCCGCAATCCCGACGGCGATTCCTGGCGTTCAGTTTTCCGAGGTCTGTCCGAACCTGGCTCGAATTGCGAAAGATCTCTGCACCGTTCGGTCGTTCTCGCATGACAGCGACGATCATCTGCTGAGTCAGGTCTATACCCTTTCCGGTCGCAAGGTAACCCAGGCTCAACTCTTTACCGAACCGAATATCGGTTCCATCGTTCAATATCTGCTCGGACCCCGGAATGGTTTGCCAGGCTATATCGCTGTTCCCGGGATCACTCGACCGGGGCCACCACCGCATAACTTGTTTGTGGGTGGCTGGCTGGGAAATCAATACGCACCGTTCTGTGTCGGCGGACAGCCGGACCAACCCGACTTCACTGTCGGCGAAAAGGCCTTGGTTCCGTCGCCGTTGGCCCATGAAGACCTGAATCCGCCCGAATTACGCTTCCCAAACGAAGTGACAATTGGACGTTTGAAGCGCCGTAGTGATCTTCGTTCGAGCCTGGAAGAATCGTTGCATGGCATCGAACGATCGGGTGCTCTTCCTGCGATGGAAGGACATTTCAGCGGTGCTCTTAACCTTTTGACATCGCCTCAAGTTCGCGACGCGTTCGACATCACGAAAGAATCCGATCCCACCCGTGACGAATATGGCCGCACGAAAATCGGAGGAAGGTGCTTGCTGGCTCGTCGACTGGTCGAAGCGGGTGCCCGATTCGTGCTGGTCGATTACGGATATGACCCTGATTACGGCAACCTGTGGGACATTCACAACGTCCCCGAACAGAAGTTCCCTCACGTTTCCGAGATGTGCAAACGGGGTTACAGCGTCGCGGGGATCGACAAAGCTTTTGCTGCATTGATCACTGATCTGAAGCAGCGTGGGTTGCTCGATTCAACGTTGATTGTCTATCTGACCGAATTCGGCAGAACTCCAAAGATTAACTCGCTGGGTGGCCGCGATCACTGGGGTGCCTGTGGATCGATGTTCTTCGCCGGTGCAGGAATTCGCGCCGGACACGTCGTCGGAGCCACGGACAAACACGCAGCCTATCCGCTGACAAGACCTTATGGTCCTGCGGATATCGCGGCGACGATGTATCACTGCCTGGGAATCGAGACCGAGATGCGAGTTCCTGACCGGCAAAATCGTCCGTCACCGGTCCTCGACCACGGACGTCCGATGGAAGAAGTTCTTGCTTAGCCGGCACAGCCGGTCGGTGCGCGTCGGACATCGGGTTGAGAATCGGATGACCGTTTTCGCGTTCGCGTAGAGGGCGAGGGGGATGACGGAAAGCAAGGAATGACTGTGCTCTCTCTTGCCGCGGATGCAAGCCACCGCTATCTCCGAATTAACGCGCGAACGATAAGCCTATTCTGAACCCGTCATATGACGCGCACAATCCGGCTGCGCCGGTCGGCGGCTGGAAGCCGCCGCTACACTGCGCCATACAGTTCCTTGATTGGCCTGCCGGGAGCGATCGGAACCGGCCGTCCTGTGGGATCTGTGAAATGTGTGGCGGGGTCGATCCCCAGCGACGAAAAGATCGTTGCGGCTACGTCACCCGGCGAGATCGGTGTTGTCTCTGGATAGGCACCGATCCGGTCTGACGAACCAACAACATGCCCGCGCGCAACTCCGGCCCCTGCCATTGCAATCGAATAGACGGCAGCCCAATGTTTACGACCTGGTGAGAATCCGGCGAAATTCGGTTCCGGGGCAACACGGGGTGCCCTGCCGAATTCCCCCATGCAGACGACCAGCGTCGAATCGAGCAAACCGCGTTGCTGGAGATCTTCCAAAAGTGCCGAAAGAGAGATGTCGAACCTTGGCAACAAATGGTTCTTCATCGAATCGAAAATGTCATTATGAGTATCCCAGCCGTAGGCATCTGTCTGTCCGAACGCGGTATCCTGACCTCGAATGCTTTCGTTCAGAAACACGGTCACGAGCGGAACTCCCGCTTCGACGAGGCGTCTCGCCAAGAGGCATGCCTGCCCCGATCGAAATCGACCATAACGATCGCGAACACTGTTGGATTCCTGTGAAAGGTCAAAGGCCTGACGACATCGCGGCGATTCAAGCAAGGAATGCGCCTGACGGTAGAGATCGTTCATCGCACGCATCGAGCGATCGGAATCGGCCTGTTTCCGAGCACGATCGAAAGATTCCAAAAGCGATGTTCGAGCCGATTGACGGACAATCGGCAATTCAGGACGTGGCTCAAGTCCGTTCAGAATAATTGACGGCTGAGTGACATCTCCGATTGTTAGCGGATCATAAGTTCGACCCAGAAATCCCGCGTATTGTCCCGGCGAAGGGGTATCGGGAATCAGGACCGGTCCATTGAGATGAATGGCCGAATAGGGAAACTGCCGAGTCGGACGGACTCGTTGCAGAATCGCCCCCATCGCGGGGGCATCTTCGGGGCGGGGCGGAAAGTTCGATGATTTTCGTGGATGAAACTGTCCAGTCAGCGACAAATAAATCGCCGACCCGTGGTCCAGATCGTCATGCGACATACTGCGAACGATCGTCATCAAATTCGCGGTTCGTGCGATCCGAGGCATGTATTCGCAAAACCTGACACCGGGGACTGACGTGGCAATCGATGAAAACTCGCCCCGAATCCCGTCAGGCGCGTTCGGTTTCGGGTCCCATGTTTCAAGTTGGCTTTGACCGCCACTCGCCAGCAAGACAATGACCGATTTGGCACGACCAAACCCAACGGGAGTCTCGGCACCAGAAGGGGTCTCTTTTCCGATGGCTCGCGGGATTAAGAGAGCGGAATGACTGCCAAACCCCAAACC
>JBAXBD010000490.1:0-5115 GCA_037142165.1 Schlesneria sp.
GGTGGCTATCTGCTGCTGACGGGCGACAAGGGTCTGGAGCTGATTGAAAAACAGAAACTGACCAACTCAAAAGCCCCTTTCAGTGAAACGTACGCAGCCATGCAGGCGCTGCGCTTCATGTGGCAATATGGTGATGGTCGCATCTCGGTTGATCGATTGCGTCAGTCGATGCGACTGCTGCTCGACCGACCGGAGCTCGCCGACCTGGTCATCGCTGATTTGTCACGAATGAAAGACTGGTCCGTGCAGGATAAGCTGATGTCGCTGTACGACGCTCCGGAGAATATCCCCTCGGTGAAACGAGCCATTGTCCGTTACATGCTGTCGAGCACCAAAGACACTGGCGAAAAGAAGCCCGACGCGACGGCAGCAACGGGTGCCTCGTCTGGTCCGTCCGTCGCAGCCACCGAACCCGTCGAACTTCCGGCTCACGTTTTGAAAGGGCAGAAATGCCTGGAAGAACTGGAACAGAAAGATCCGAAAACGGTTAACGAAGCCAAGCGGTTTTTCCTGCTGAAGTGATACCAAAGGGGGGCGGGCGAGTCGAAAAGACTAGCAAGTTGATGAGGAGAAAGTGGAAAGCCGCCACAAGCGGTTTGCCAGGAGCTTCCGCTCCATGAACCCGAGGAACTTTTTTTCACTTCCAACGTCAAGTTCCTCAAGAGGAGATCAATTCAAGAAGGAAAATCGATTCATTGATTTTTCTACTTACTACTCTCTCATGACTACTCTCTAGCCGCTTCGGCTCACCCTCGGATTCTTTTTGTTTTTCATTGCGAATCAAGAGGGGGTCGGGCGTTCAAATTTCAAAATTGGCCGATCAAGTGACTTCCAAAATGAGTTTGATTCACACGGCCAATTTTGAAATTTGAACACCCGACCCCAGAACGACCACGCCACCCATTACACTGGGGATCAAGATGCCACGGAATCGGCGTTTTTCATTGATTGGATTCGTTGCCTGTATCACGGCCGCAACGGCTTTCGTCGTTCACGCGTGCCCGTTTTGCCCGCCGACCGATGCAACGCTCAGCGAAAAGCTTGCTCAATCAGAGGCGGCTTGCGTTGTGAAGTTCGTGAGTTCTGTGGACGGTGAAGAACTGTCAATGCAGAAGACGACGTTCGAGGTCCTGAAACAAGTCCGTCCTTCGGACTCGTACAAGCCCTCGGCGAAGATCGAAATACCCATCGGTGTCACCGGGAAACCAGGCGATTTGTTCCTGTTGATGGGTCAACTGACAAATGACGAGATGGAATGGAGCCTTCCCATCGAAATGGATGAGCTGGGTCGAGAAGAAAAATACCTTCGAAACGCCCCCCCTCTAGAAAGTCCGCCCGTCGAACGACTCGCCTATTTCCTGAAGTTTCTCGACGACAAGAACAACACCATTTCGACCGACGCTTTCAGCGAATTTGCGAAGTCGAAATTCGAAGATGTTGAACAACTCGCTCCACAGATTTCGCGTGCCAAAGTGAGGGCCTGGCTGGAAGATCCGAACCCTCAACTGATCGTTCGTCGTGCGTTCTACGGGATGTTGCTTGGACTTTGTGGAAACGACTCCGACGCGGAATTTCTCAAGCAAAAAATCCAGACGATGGACGCCAATAACAACCGGATCGGCGTCGAAGGATTGATGGGGGGGTATCTGCTGCTCCGAGGTAACTCGGGATTGCAGTCAATGATCGAACAAAAAATTGACTCCTTACCAGCAACGTTGTCGAACGATGATCCCCGGCTTTCCGATCTGAATGGTTTTCGAATGACGCTCAGTTTTTTGTGGGATTACCGGCGCAGTCAGTTTGGTGAAGAACCTCTTCGAGCGGCCATGCGACGATACCTGAAACGGCCCGAATTTGCCGACCTGGCGGTCGTCGATCTGTCGCGGTGGAAAGACTGGAAACCGCTCGATCAATTGGTCGCCGCCTACGGTCGTGCCCCCTGGGATTCCCGATCGGCGAAAGAAAAGATCGTCGCGTATGCTCTCAGTTGCCGGAAAGACGTCCCCGCTGGTGCCGGTGCGAAACTGCCGGATCACGCGGCAAAGGCTCAGTCCTTCCTTGACAGCCTTGACCCGGAATTCGTCCAATCGGTGAAACAAGCGGGGGGTGGATTGGCACCGCCAGTTAAAACGCCACCGAAAGACAAGCAGCCCGATACGACATCCAATTGAAACGGCCATTCAGTACCTGATTCAGAGCGACGAAAAGAAAAACCATGTTCGATCTTCCCGCAATTCAAGCAGCCATTCGTGATAGCAAACTCGACGGCTGGCTGCTCTACGATTTTCGAGCCAGCAATATCCTCGCTCGACGCATCCTTCAGTTTCCCGACGGGCCAGCCGGATCACGTCGATGGATGTATTTCATCCCCAGCGAAGGGTCACCCAGGAAACTGGTTCATCGCATTGAATCGGGTGCGCTCGACCATCTGCCGGGGGAGAGACTGGTCTACCTGAAGTGGCAGGAGTTTGAAGCGGGGGTCGCCAGTCTGGTCGCAGGCCGCAAACGGGTGGCGATGGAGTATTCTCCTCGTAACGGCAACCCCTACATTTCTCGCGTTGATGCAGGAACCGTCGAACTGGTGAAGGCGAGTGGAGTCGACGTCATTCCTTCCGGCGACCTGATTCAGCTATTCGAAGCGGTCTGGGACGATGCTCAATGGGCCATGCACCTTGAAGCGAGTCGCCACACCGATTCCGCCTACGTCGCGGCGTGGAGTTTCATCGCCAACGAAATCCGAACGCGCGGCGAGACAACCGAAGCCGCCGTGCGCGACGTGATCATGGCTCATTTCGCGAAACACGGCTTGACCACGTATCACCCGCCAATCGTCGGAGTCAACGCCAACAGTGGCGATCCGCACTATGAGACGGGAACGGCCCCGATCCGAAAAGGAGACTTTGTCCTCGTCGATCTGTGGGCGAAGCTCGATAAACCACGAGCCGTTTACAGCGATCTGACCCGCACCGGCTTCGTCGGTGACACTGTTCCCACGAAATACGAAACGATTTTTCAAATCGTCGCAGCAGCACGCGATGCCGCCATTCAACTCGTTCGCGACCGCTTCGCAGCAAAACAGGTGTTACAGGGTTATGAAGTCGACGATGCGTCGCGTCGCGTCATCGAAAAAGCAGGCTACGGCGAATACTTCGTTCACCGGACGGGTCACAGTATCGGCCAGGAAACACACGGCAACGGCGCGAACATCGACAACCTGGAAACCCACGAAACTCGCCGAATTCTCCCCGGCTGCTGTTTCTCGATCGAGCCAGGAATTTACCTCCCTGAATTTGGCGTTCGCAGCGAAGTCGACGTGTTCGTCGATCGAACAGGCCACGTCCATGTCACAGCCGGAGAACTTCAAAAATCGGTCATCCCGATCTTGAAAGACTTTTGATACTCGATTGTTTTCCATTGCATAGACATTATTTCTTGAAGTCCAATCCCGGATCGTCTGGAGCTCCACCGTATAGCTTGAAGTTGAAGCCGTTGTCCGACAGCACCACAAGCCCGGGCATCTGTGCTCCGTCGGCACGCTCAAGGACGAGGACCGCGCCGTCCACATTGTATTTCCCGCCAAATTCCTGCTTCTTTCCCGCTTGCTCGTATGACCATGTGAACTTTGAGTCGGCGGTCAGGTCGAGTGTAAATGTCGAACCATCAGTGCGCTTGGCCGTCCATTTGCCAACGATCTTTGCTGCGTCTATGGCTTGTGGTGCGACAGGTTGATCGGCTGCCGATTGAGTATCAGGAGGTTGGGGAGTCGGCTGGTCTGTTCCTTTTGCTGCGGGATCGTCCTGCACGAGTTTGAGAAGTTGCGCCGAGAGTTGATCGTTCGGCAGCAGTTTCACCACGTCTTCGTACTGCTTGCGGGACGCGTCGGGGTGTCCGCACGCAAGATAGTGGTAAGCCAGCACAAACCGTGCATCAGCTGCGGACGGATTGGCTTTGACGTATCCCTCTAAAGCCCTCAGTTGTTCGGTATACGTTGCGACATTGGCATACATGCTACCCAGGGTCGTCCAGTCCCATCCGGGTCCGGCTGACAACACGGCATACAGAGTTGCCGCCGCCTGTTTGTAGTCTTTCGTCGCAAACAGAATGAGAGCACGAAACTCGTGCAATGCGGCATCCTTCGGCAGAGCCTTGATCGCCGCGTCGATTTCGCTTGATGCAGTGGCATAGTCTAACTGCTTAAATGCGGTGCGGGCCGATTCCATGTGAGCGGTCCCCTGCTGCACTTCAGGCGATGTCGCCTGATTATTGACAGCGGGAATGGCGGAACCAGAGGGATCCACGGTCGTCGTCGCGATGTCAGCGGGCTGCTGGTTGATGACCGTGATGGGCTGTGAATAGTCGTAATAGGCCGCAGTATTGCCGCCACTGACATAGTAGGGATTGCTATAACTTGCGTAGCCTGAATTAAACATGATCGAGCCGAGTGCCCAGGAACCAAGGCCCCAAGCAATGGGTGCGGCGTACCAGGGACGTCCCCAATAACCACCCCAGCCGCCGTGCCAGTAGCCGCCCCAGCCTCCATGCCAGTAGCCGTGGTTGTAGCCATTCGCGTAACCGTGTGCCCAACCATTGTAGTAACCTCCACCGGCGGGATGGTTCCAATTGCCATTCCAATTGCCATGCTGCCAGTTGTTGTAGTACGGGCGATTGGAGGCGATGTTAATGTTGTTGTGGATGTTGTTGAAATTATTGTTACCAATCTGGCCGATGTTCGTGCGGTTTCCGATATTTGTCCGGTTTCCGATGTCCGTACGATTGCCGATCCCTCCACCGATATTCGTGCGGTCGCCAATTCCCCCGTTGATGTTCGGGCGCATTCCACCCTGGTTCCCTCCAGCAAACGGATTGCGCTCACCGCTTAATCCGCCGCCGAATCGATTTCCTCCACCATCCAATTGAGGCCGGTTTCCGCCGCCGAAATTCTGTTGGAATGATCCTCCACCGATGGGATGACTCATCGAAGGACTATGATTGGAGATATTGCCGATGTTTGGTCTCGCACCACCTCCAAAGTTCGACCCTCCGCCAATCCCGCCGCCAAAGTTAGGCCGCGCTCCACCGCCACCAAAGTTGCCTCCACCAAAGTTACCTCCGCCC
>JBAXBD010000491.1:0-5106 GCA_037142165.1 Schlesneria sp.
AAGTCGTATTGGCCTGAGATGGCGCGGTTTGCGGGATCGAATGCCCAGCTATAACCTGCTCCAAACTTGATCGTACCATCTTTTGTCGAATCGCTGGCAATCAAACCCAAGGCCTTGCCTTCGGCTCGCGTGGTGACAAAGTCGGCCGCACCGTTTGCAGCCGTTGGATCGTTAACTGGCAGACTTGCGACTGCAGCAGTATCGTTTGCCCCTTTTTTGTCTGCGATTAACGCGGTGCGAATCTGAGAATAGTTATAATAACCAAGAAGTGAACTGCTGCTTTGGCCGAATACGCTTGTATCAGCGACACCGCTGACGGTGATGTTAATTTGGACCGGATCACTAAACAGAGTTTGAAACTGTTGCGCGGCATAATTTACGGCGGCCTCCGCTTGAGTCGTATTCGCACCGAAACTCGATGTAAAAGTGGAATCGAAAGTCAGGTTGATCGTCAGGCCGCCCGCTTTCGCTTCGGGATTGGCCAGCAGTCCCGCAAAAAAGAGTGCCGCAGCAAATAGACGGAAATGTCGAGCCATTGCTTTTGATTCCTTTCAGCAGATATCTGAAAAAAACTGTTACCAAGATCCCGAACGTCAACGATCATTCCATGCGAACGAAGACTCCGTTTCGTCATCACATGATGATTGTCATTCACGAGTGCCGAAGAAGTAACTCAATCTGGCAAACGAAACTGCGCCGAATTGTGAACATACAGTTGCAGATGATCGCCGAAGGGGATCATCTGTCGAATGAGGCAAATCACACTCATGTTTCAAGCTTTGCGATAGCCGAACCGCAGAATACAAACGACCACTCACTAAGACCCACACGAAGCGATAAATCATCACCAGAACTTGCTGATGAATCAGCTTTCGCTCATGGAGTCTTTATAGTCCTTGTCCGAAATATTGCCAACAGATCTTTTTTGAACAAATTCTTAGCGGATTGCTCACTACTTCCAACGCTTTATTTCTGTGTGTGGCTCGAAGATTTTGCATCGGAACGGAAGCTCGTCCGAGTCTGATGTAATGCAATGTACACATAAGTAAGACTTGTTGCGTCTGAAATGGAATCATTTCATTTAACGCCGGATCAAAATGCTTTTTGCCCAGAATGGGCATAATCTGCCAGCCCCAGGGGGGCTCGTCATTGAGCGCCGCATGGGGATACGTTCACCTGATGATGCGGTGCCCTGTAGGGGCTCGACGACCCGCGTCATCTGATCGAAAACGAAAGTATATTTCGGCAAAACAGAATCCTGCTCCCTTTCAGGGCTCACTCATCCAACTAACCGGTCGTCCCAGGGGGAGCGTTCGAGGGCGAGCTTTCCCTCGGTTGATAAGCCTTGCCCTTAACAGGGCAGAAGACCACTCGAGCCTGACTCGAACGCTATCTCTTCCCCGCAACAGGCTGGAAACCTCCAATCGCCTCCATCTCTCCTGATTTCCGATTATTGCATCAGGCCGGTCTCGCACTTCTATTGAGATGCGGGCGCAGCCTTCTCTGTGTCGAGGCGATTCCGCAATCTTTTCGATTCGCCTATTTAAACGTTGTCCGTTTGCCAGCAAACTTTGCGAGTTGTTCGGGATCGATATCAATGCCAAGTCCCGGCTTGGTCGGAATTTCAAGGTAACCCTCGGAGTCGACCTGAAACGGCGTTACCGGAAGTTCTTCGATATAGGCACAAGGGGTCAGGTACTCGACGTATCGTGCAACAGGAATTGCAGCAGACAACTGCAAGTCCGCCGCCAACCCGACAGCGGTATTCCAGCCATGAGGAACCAGCGTGACGTTGTGGTCGAACGCAATCCAAGCCAGGCGTCGAGATTCTGACAGGCCGCCATTCTTTGTGCAGTCAGGTTGGATGATGTCGACGGCCCGTCGTTCCAGCCACGGCATAAACGATTGTCGCCGAGTGAGAACTTCTCCCCCCGCGATAGGAACGGGGGAGACTCGAGTCAATTCGATATAGCCTTCAATGTCGTCTGGAGGCAATGGTTCTTCGAACCACGTGATGTCGTAATAGTCGAGCATGAAGGCGGTCTCACGCGCCCAATTCGTACCGTGCGGCCAGAACTGTTCACTTCCTCCGGCATCGACCATTAACTCCACATGTTCACCTACGGTTTCGCGAGCCGTACGAACGAGCAATTCGTCGAACTTGCGATCGCGTCGACCGAACGGCCTCCAGCCCATCTTGATCGCCTTAAAACCGCGATCAACAACGCCGCGTAAGGCGTCTGCCAACGCTGCTGGTTCATCGAACAGGATCGAACCGTACGGCTTGATCCGTTGTCGGTAGTTTCCACCCAGAAGACGAGACACTGGCTGAGAACAGGCTTTCCCCATGATGTCCCACAGGGCGATATCAATCCCGCTGATGGCATGTTCGACCGATCCCCCTCGACCTTGCCAGAAACTCGACTGTCGCAGCTTCTCGGAAACACGTTCCGGCTCGACGGCAGATTCCCCCTTCAGCAACGGCCAAAGCAGCGCTACTGCCCCTTCGACCAATGTTCCCGATGTGAAACAACTTCCCCATCCGTACAGCCCCTGGTCCGTACGGATTTGAACGAGCGTATGCAGGTTTTCTTGTGGCTCATGTCCCTGTGGCCAACCACCATCGACAGTGGCGCCGGTCAAAGGGACGACTTCGATTTCGGTAATCTTCATGTGAGTTCGATCATCTTTCCATGGTCTCGTGCGGAAGCCAGGCAAGCGTCAATCACCTTCTGGGTCTTTAAGGCGATATCGCTCCACACAGGGTCGTTCTTGCCCGATAGAACAAGGTGAGAAAAATTCCGGAAGAGATTCGTTTCCTGCGAATTTGCCCAACCATTGCTGTACTCAGGAACCGCAACGCGACGAGTGTGGTCCTCCATGTGGAAGTCGCAACTCTTTTGATTCAAACACCCGTTGGTGACGGTGAACGAGGTTTCGTTGCCGTAATAGGGGACGACGAAATCGTTGACGTATGCATACCCCCTGGTCCCGCTGATATTGGCCCATTGCTGGGTTTCGGTCAGGAATGAACAGTAAAAGCTCGACGAAACGCCATCGGCAAAAAACAATTCGCCTGAAAACTCTGTCGGCACTGGGGACTGACTGTCGGCTCGACGAGCTTCCGTCAACATTCGTCCGCTGACACGCAGCGGCATCTGATAGTTCATGACCCACAGCGCAAAACGAATGTTGTACCAGCCAAGATCGCCAAGGCACCCAAGGGGTTCCAGTTCACCACTCGCTCGAATGTTGCTCTTCGCAAATTCTTCCGTCCCATTGAAACTGAACTGACTGGTGATACGTCGCAACTGGCCGACGCTTTGTCCGTCGTTCAGTGTTTCTCGCAGTTTATTCAGCCTGAGACTGTGCATAAACATCACCCCGTCCATGAACTGGACATTGTGCTTCTTGCAGGCCGCGATCATCTCGGCCACTTCGCTGGCATCGCAGCCAACCGGTTTTTCGGCCAGTACGTGCTTCCCCGCTTCCGCCGCGCGAATCACCCATTCTTTACGCAAACCGGTCGGAATCGGCAAATAAACGGCATCCACATCGTCTCTTTGCAGCAATTCTTCGTAGCTTCCCAAAGCGGCTGGTTTTGGATCGAATAAAGAATGAGCGTTGCACTCGTCGATAAATTGTTGTGCTTTTGCGACGCTACGGCTGGCCACTGCTGTGATCACGCCGTTCTCAGAATTCTTGATCGCCAACCAATTCTTTCGGGCGATATGTGCGGCAGAAAGAATACCCCATCGACAGACTCGATTGCTCATGATGTATGCTCCATTGTTTCAGCGAGGCGTAAACGAAGGAGAGTAGAATAGCAATCAAAGGCGGCGTTGTGGATGATTCCCGATTTTTCGTCCTGACTCTGGCTGCAAAGTGTCGCAAAAAATGGATCTGGGGAGTTTGCTGAGTAAAAATCAAACCTCTTTGCCGTAGTCAAAAGGACACGAAACGCGATGTACGACCTGATCGGTGATATTCATGGCCATGCCGAAGAGCTCGTTCAGTTGCTACGTGTACTTGGATACTCCAAATCCAAGGGTGCCTATCGTCATCCTGATCGCAAGGTGATCTTTCTCGGTGACTTTATTGATCGCGGTTCGAAAATCCGGCAGGTCCTCGAAACTGTCCGCCCCATGGTCGAGGCTGGTACCGCCTTAGCGGTGATGGGAAATCACGAATGGAACGCCCTCGCCTTTCACACGGAGGATTTCGAGAAACCTGGCGAATTCCTGCGTCGTCATTCCCGGAAAAACATCAAACAGCTCAGTCAGACACATCAACAACTGAAGCCTGGCGAGCTGGCTTCGTATCTAAAGTGGTTTCGCACGTTGCCAATGTGGTTGGATCTGGATGGCTTGCGGGTTGTGCATGCGTGCTGGAATGACGAAGCGATCTCAACGCTTGAACGATCACTTCGCGGACGAGGCGTAGTGACCACCAAATTCCTGCAGACGGCCTGTAAAGCGGGAAATCAGGAATACCACCACGCGGAAGAGATTCTCCGAGGAAAAAAGGCTGCCCTGCCAGACGGGATCGCCTTCGAAGATAAAGAAGGGGAGTTACGAACGAAGATGCGCACTCGCTGGTACCTGGCACCTGAGGGGCATACCTACGAGTCCTACTCCTTCGAGTCAACGAAGGTCAACTGCCCTCACGAACTTCATCCAAGCGTCCACGCCGCATCCGTTCCGTATCCAGCCAATGCCAAACCAGTGTTCATCGGTCACTATTGGCTGAACGCCACTCAGCCAGTAATCCTGGCCGACAATGTGGCTTGCCTCGACTTCAGCGTCGCCAACGGCGGATTCCTGTGTGCCTACCGCTGGGACGGTGAACAAAAACTGAACGACGCAAACTTCGTCTGGATCGTCAGCAGCTTCAGCCAGGGCGACCGACGAAAGAGAATGGTTGCGTAGACAACCAGCAGAATAAGATTCAGCTTTCTTTTCGAACAAAACTTAGATCTGCGAGTACTCGGCGGGTGTGAGTAGCTTGTTTGTGATCTTCGATACGATCCGTTTGTCTTCGTATTCGGGGATCGATTTGAGTTTGATCCATTCTGGATCGGACCGGAACTTGTTCCAGGCTTCCACT
>JBAXBD010000492.1:0-5100 GCA_037142165.1 Schlesneria sp.
AGCGTTGGCAGAAGAATTGCGCCGGTTTCTTGCCGATGAGCCAATTCTCGCACGGCCGATTGACTGGTTCGGCCGACTGGTCAAATGGGTTCGTCGTCGACCCGCCGTTGCCAGCCTGACTGGCGTCAGCGGACTTGCCGTTATCGGGCTGCTGGCATCGGGATGGCTATTCCATCAGCGACTCGGCAGGGAGCTACAGAACACTCGTCTTGCCTACCAGAAGGCCGAGGCCGTTGGACATGACTTGAAGCTGGCACTCGCCGGTGAAGTCGCGGCAGTGCTCGATGCTGATTTGAGACAACTGGAAATAGTGCCGCAATCGATGGTTGCTTTGCTGACGCTGCGAAAACGGTGGGACGAGAACGAGCTTGAAGACTGGACAAAAGCGCTGGTGAAAAAGGACGCACGAGTCTTCGGGATCAGCCTCGCCTTCGAGCCCCAGCAGTTTGTCAGTTCGAAGGTGTACGATGACTTTTGTCTTTACGTCCACGAGGAAGCCGACGGGCTGATTGCCAAGCAATTGCTTCCGCCGGAGTATCCACCACCGAGTTACCGCGAGCGTCACTGGTACTCGGTTCCAAAAGAAACCGGCATGCGGACGTGGAGCGAACCCTATCTCGGACAACGAGCTAACAAGACACCCATGCTGACCTATTCATGCCCCATTGTTCGTGATGGACAGTTTTGTGGTGTCGTCGCGACAGATCTGTCGATCAAGTATTTCCGTCAGTTGCACACGCGACTGGAGAAGAGTTACCTGGGTTCAGACTGTTACGGTTTCGTGATCAGTCGTGGTGGAAAAATCATGTATCACCCGAATTCTCAGTACGAATTTCCGTCAGAGAATTCGTTGCTTGATCGGATTCCGGTTGACTCAGGATTTCTCGCCATGATTCAGAAAATGAAGCAACAGGAAACGGGCTACGCGCGCGGAACGGATTTTGACGGGGGTCGACCGGCAACTTTTTATTTCGCCAGAATTCAAGCGACGGATGGGCATTTCGTGTTGGTACAGTTTGAATCCACTCCCCGGGAAGAACCGGTTTCGTCGAAAGATCAGTAAGAATGAGCGGCATCATTGTTTTGTGATTAACCTCCATAAAAAAGCGAAGCAACGGAACGACCAAAATCTAGTTTGCTTGAACGGGAACGCTCGAAGACCGAGCGTTTTTTGTTGGCCGACGTGATTCGTCTGTGATGACAGACTCTTGCGCGGGTTCGCAATCCGAGGACGGTTCTTCGAAGTCGTTCACATGTGAAGGGCGCAATTCGTGGACATTGTCCCCGATGTCGTAGAAGAATGTCGTGAACCAGACCATTTGCTTCACATTCGACAAGGGTCCAAAAACACGTACACAAACCCCTTTGTCATGCCAGTCACATAGCGTTCCAAAGAAACCGCTGGGAACATATTTGACGTAACGCATGTCGATCCCCATTGCTCGGCATTCTTCCACTTCCATCAACCGACGGAATGCCTCCCTGATCAGCGACAAATCCTCGCCGTCCCAGATCTCCATGGTTCCAACATTGACAACACGGAATTCCCCGTATGAATCGATCGTTACAGGCTTTGAATTCCTGGTACTGACCACAGTCCCATCTGACATCTTTTTGCCCCAGTCTTTTTTGACCCCTCGATGCTGTCCCACTAACAGGAAGAGCGAGAATGAAACAAAAAGGGGACACGATTTCTGCCATTCGGGCAAAAACATTGAAAAGAAGCGAAGAGCGACTTGCGTTGCAACCGGCCTTCCATCGAAGTACGATTTGAATATCGTGCGTATACGCACCATATGGTCCAAAGGAGCAATGGATGGACAGCAAAAGCGAACTTCCCATGGCGTTGCGAGCCGCTTATCTCGCCCTCCACCGCCGTTCAGAAGCTCAGTTTGCGAAAGTCGGAGTCACCGCCGACCAGTTCGTCTTGCTGGCCACGCTGGCGAGAGGTGATTCATTGACGCAAAGAGAACTTGCTCGCCGAATGCCGTCTGACCCAAGTACAGTGCGGGCGATGCTTGTGCTTCTGGAAAAGCAGGGATTAGTCCGTCGCGAAGCACATCCCAGTGATTCCCGTGCACGAACGGCGACGCTTACGGTCGCCGGTAAACGAAAATTCCGGCAGGCCTTTGTCGCCGGCGAAACCATCCGCAATCAAATGTTTGAGTCTCTTGAACCTGGCGACGGCGCCCAGTTGGTTATGCTGCTAAATCTGGTCGCCGAATCACTCAATTCTGAATTCGCGTCAGCCATACGACCTGATTCGAATGATGCGCAAGAAGGGGAATCATGAACCCGTTAAGAATTCTGAGACCTGATAATGTACCCGTCAAAACGTAAGTCCTTTGTCGCTACGAAACGATCTCCTTCCCTCAGTCATTTTTCACCTCAAAATATTGGATCTTCCCCATGAAAAGTCACTCGAAAGGATTATGTCAGGATTCTCGTCCCGGTCTCCTGGGAACAGCCTCAAAACGCTTGATGATGTTATCACTCTTGTTACTCGTTTGGAGCCAGCCGGTAATATCCCAAGAGAAAAATGACCGTCCTCAACCCCCCGCAGGTCGTCGAGGAGGCGGCTTTGGAGGACCTGTTGAACTCGGCCCGGATGACGTCTCGGTTTACGCGGCACCCCCAGAAGGATTCAAACGAGTCCGCGACAGCGTGCCTCACGGGACTCTGGAAATGATCGAATATGAATCGAAGACCGTCGGTACGACTCGAAAAATGCAGGTCTATACGCCACCCGGATACACCACAGAAAAGAAATATCCTGTGCTCTATCTTCTGCACGGGATTGGTGGCGATGAAACCGAATGGCAACGGTTCGCGGCTCCGAATGTCATACTCGATAACCTCATCGCCGATGGCAAGGCGGTCCCGATGATCATCGTCATGCCTAATGGTCGTGCTCAGAAGAATGACCGCGCCGAAGGGAATGCGTTTGCTTCAGCCCCCTCATTTGCAACCTTCGAACGCGACCTGTTGGACGACGTTATTCCCGCCATTGAAGTAAAGTACTCGGTCGATACCAGCCGTGAAAAACGAGCCATCGCCGGACTTTCGATGGGGGGAGGCCAGTCTTTCAACTTTGGACTCGCCCATCTCGATACATTTGCCTGGATCGGACCGTTTTCTGCTGCCCCGAATACTAAAAAGCCAGAGGAATTAATCCCTGATGCCGATGCCGCAAAAAAACAGTTGAAACTTTTGTGGATCTCCTGCGGGAACAAGGACGGTCTCATCAAAATCAGTCAGGACATGCACCAGTTTTTGAAGAAGAACGGCATTGAACATGTCTGGCATGTCGATGGGCATGGTCACGATCCGCAGCACTGGAGCAGCAGTCTGTATTGGTTCTCACAGCAGGTTTTTCAAAACAAAGCTGCTGTGACAAATCAATCGGCCAAACCGCTCCTCGGAAAATGGACCGCTATGTTCAATACTCAAATTGGTGATCAGGAATATGAATATACGATCAATACCAAAGTTGATCAGGTTAGCGGAACGGCTGTCATGAAACTGAACGGAGAGGCGTACCAAAGTACGTTGAATCATGTGAAGCTTGACGGTAAACGGGTGTCATTCGATGAGACGCTGAACTTCCAGGGCAACGAATTGTTGATCACCTATTCGGGCGAACTCGACGGTGACAACATGCAACTCACTCGCAAAGTGGGTGAGATCGCGACCGAGAAACTTGTCGCAAAGCGAGTCAAATAGGACTTCGTTTCCCTCGTTCCAAAGCTCCTTTCCGTAGAACGAGAAAAAACATCGAACTTTCACTTCAAAGGGATTTCTATGGCCTTTCGATTGTCAATGATCATGTTCGCCGTATCGATGATGTCGCCGGCCGGATGGACACAAGAAACTCAGCCAGTTCAAGCGGCGGCACCCGCCGATGACTGGAAGCCGTCCACGATCAACCAGAAAGGGAAACAGTATCCCCAGGTGAACTCGGAACGCCGCGCGCGTTTTCGTGTCGTGGCTCCTGAGGCTCAAAGCGTTTCGGTAAGCCTGGGCAAGCTCGCTTTGACCAAAGGGGAAGATGGAGCCTGGACTGGCATCACAGCTCCATTGGATGAAGGATTTCATTACTACAGCCTGAAAATCGACGGCGCCGAAGTTCCTGACCCGAACAGCCTCTATTTCTTCGGTGCCATGCGTTGGGGAAGCGGCATTGAAGTTCCCGCCGCCGACCAGGACTTTTACGCGGTAAAAAACGTCCCGCATGGTCAGCTTCGACAGGTGCTGTTCTTTTCGAAAACAACGGATTCACACCACCAGGCATTTGTTTATACACCGCCAGGTTACGAACAGGATGCTGAGAAGCGATACCCCGTGTTGTACCTGCAGCACGGCTGGGGGGAAGATGAAAATGGATGGGGCGCACAAGGTCACGCCAACTTAATCATGGATAACCTGATCGCGGATGGAAAAGCCAGGCCGTTCATCATCGTCATGACCTATGGCATGACCAACGACGTCCCATTGGGCGGAGGACCGCGAGGGGCTGGTGGACGTCCCGCCTTTAACTTCGACAAATTCAAAGGAGTTCTTCTGGATGACCTTGTCCCGTATGTCGACAGCACCTATCGCACTCTCGCCGATCAGCCTCATCGCGCGATGGCAGGCCTGTCGATGGGGGGCATGCAGACACGAACGATTGCGCCAGCGAACCTCGACAAGTTCTCGCAGATCGGTCTATTCAGTGGCGGCAGCATCAGCGCGGACAGCATTGAAAACATGGAGAAGTTTAAGGAGAAGATCAAACTTGTCTTTGTCAGTTATGGAAGCAAAGAACTCGGCGGCAACCGAAGTGGTCCAGGTGGCC
This sequence comes from Schlesneria sp., assembly GCA_037142165.1. Taxonomy (GTDB): domain Bacteria; phylum Planctomycetota; class Planctomycetia; order Planctomycetales; family Planctomycetaceae; genus Schlesneria. The sequence goes on from JBAXBD010000492.1 coordinate 4,835, forward strand.
GAGGAGACCCTCGGGAGGCGACCGAAGGCTTGAAGGCAGCCGGTGTCAATGCCCACTTTTATGTCTCACAAGAGACGGCCCACGAGTGGCAATCGTGGCGGCGAAGCCTGCATCAAATGGCACCATTACTTTTCAACGACTAGTATCGTAATTCGTAAACGCACGGACTTATCGGGCGGGCCATGGTTGTAAAACAGTCGTCCAATCCTGTTTTTCAAATCAAACTCGAACCAGATGGAGCTGCCCACCACCGATCTTTCCAGGCG
>JBAXBD010000493.1:0-5096 GCA_037142165.1 Schlesneria sp.
TGACGAAACGGCGCGCCCGGTTTATTCGTTAGCCCGCTTCTTCCGATCATGGCTCAATACTCGATCGATAACGATCTTGTGTTGAATCACAAAGAATGCGCGAACAATCCAGACTCGCGAATTGAAAGTCGAAACGAGACCAGATCAAACAACGAAATCAGCTAATCAATCCTTCGACGACGGTCTCCGATCAACTCTCTGCCGTTACGGCAATCCCATGTTAAATTTATTCCAAATTTTCAAAGATCAATTGTTGTCGTGATCAACTCGTGGTTTTTCTGCGTACACTGCTTCACTACTGCAGTCGCTTCGATGGCTGTTCAATAAAACAAAAACATTTCGCTAAATTAATAAAGCGTCAAGTAATTTTATCGTATTTAAATCGTATTGTCAACAGGGTTTTGGGCGGTTTTTTTAAACATTTGAAAGACATTCGTGGAAACGGAGGTTCGCGTCTGGATTGCATCACCCACTGGCGTGGGCCTTCAGATGATTGGAGGTTTCTAGGCGGTTAAACAGAAGTAATGACGTAGAGTTCAGGCTTGAAGCGGCTTTTGCCCTGTTAAGGGCAAGACAAATCAGCCAAGAGGAGGGCCCCCTGTGTTCTCGAAGGAAAATCCTTCACACCTTTGCCCTAAGGGGACCCAATTATCTTCTGAACATATCCCAGGGCGGCGCTCGAAGACGAGCTTGCCGCTGGGCTGAAATGTTATTCCCATTCTGGCTATAAGGATGTGTTTATGCGACGTTGATTGAAACTGTCCCTTTTTTGGCGAAAAAAACTTCTCAAATGAAATCCTGTTTCACCAAGCCAAGGCGAGGTTACATCCCAATGCAAAATCTTCGCGCCGTGAAAAGAAATAAAACGTCCGCAGTGCGTAATATGAAAAAGAAAAGGGATGGAAACGTTCATTTCCATCCCTTCGACATCCGGAAGTTTTGTTGACCGGCCGCAATACGGGTTATTAATAAAACTGCATTAAGTTGCTGATTTCATGACTGTCTTTATTTGGTTTCGAGGAACAGCCGTTTAAACTGCTTGTTGACGTTCATCATGAGCGTCTGATTTTCCTGCCTCAATTGAAGCAGCCATTTCAGTGGGAACTCTTCTGGGATTTTGTCGCCAGAGACTTGATAGATGTCGTCCCAGATTTTCCAGCCCAGCAGGCACTCTTCGCACAGAATGTCTTCGTCCGCCAGCGATTCGTATTCAGGTCGCTTCAGAATCTTGTCGAAACCAACCATCCCTTCGTAAGCCGCCGTTCGAGCATTTTCGAATTCTTGAGCCTTATACGCTTGTTTTGCATCGAATAGACGGCGATGTGCTTCTGCCATTTCAGGCTCGGCCTCTGCAAACGCCCGGGTTCGCCAATAGCGGTAATTGGTCATTTTCTGATAGGCGTCGACCGCTTTCCGAACTCGAAGCGCGTCATCTGGAGTCCCTGCCTGCTGCTTGATTTCTTCATCCGTCATTTCGAGCATAATGTCAGACTCTTCCGGTCCGATCAAAGCATGAAATGTCTCGCGGCCGTAGATTTCGGTCCAGTCCTTTCGGGCGTGATCCCACGCTGCCCGAGTCTCTTCGCCGAACTTTCCTTCTTTCTGAAGTGCTTGTGCATAATCAAAAAGGCAGCGTGCGGGTGTCGAACGAAACAAGCTGCGATCAAGATTGTGTTGTGCTCGAACCAGTTCGCGAACACAGCCGGCTTCGAACCATTCTCGTGCGACCAGGAAGTTGTCCTTCCCGTCCGGATTAATAATGGGATCAGGCCCACCCTTAAATGCCGGATCGGGATCATTGACGAAAAATTTTCGATAGTCGGTTGCTTCGTCCGCGTAGCCGACTTTGTGTTGAACGACTTTACCGGTCCGGTAGTAGAGCTCCGTGGATCGTTTGTTTCGCTCGACGCCACGCTTCAAAAACTTTCCGCCCTGTTTGACCCAGTAGTAGCGGTCAGGAACGGCATCCCATTCGGCCGAGGTATTATAAGCCAGATTCCAGCCGTTAAAGTCCCACACACGTTCGAAGTGCGGCTGCAGCCGAACGATTGATTCAGTGGTCGCCTGCATTTCGGCCCAACGCTTGGTGTCCTTCTGTTGATCGAGGTCCTTCCAGAGCACGTTCACTGCCATACCACGCATTCCAAGCAGCGCGAAATTCATCGCCGCACTTGATGCGTCAACGTCACCAAGGTCAGCCTCACCCAGCTCGTACTTACTTCGAAGTTGGGAAAGGACGCCACCTGGTGCATCCTTACCGTCGGACGGAAGGCTCAACCAGATGATTGGAATCAGCAATACTACGATTCCGATCAGGTAAACCAACTTACGCTGCTGAGATGTCATATTGGTCATTTCGACTCCAATTCGCGAATTCGAAGCGCGAAGTATCCCGCCAAAACACAGGGGATAATAAACGCTGATGTAACTAATAAGCTGGGAAGGATCGAAGTGTCCCAGGGGACGTCAAAGCCGTTTGAGACGAACTCGGGCATGTTGAAATACTGCGAATAAGGAATGACATGCCTGCAAAGCCACAGAAAGTTATTGAGCATCCAGTCGAAGAATTTGACGACAACAAACGCCGGGTTGGCAGGTAATTCCTGAGTCGGTCCCATATGCATCACAAGCCGATAGACCGATTCAAGAAAACCGCCCCCCTGAATCTGGCCAAAGACCAGTTGGTCCATGAACTGATGGTTGTCTTTCAATGACAAATAGTAAATCACGAACGTCAGCACCGCAGCGATCGGGCCTTTCACCATCGTGCTTGCTGACACGCCAATCATGGTGATCAACAGCAACGTCAGTGCAATACCGAGAATCGCCTTCCAGTAGCCCATCCAGAATGGGCGATCTGGCATTCGGATGAATAAATCAGAACGTGCCATGCCAATATATTGTTCTCTGTCGATACACGAGACTTCGACGAGCAAATCTTTCTTATCAGTGACAAAATCCTTGAGGATGTCGTACTGAGTGCCGTCAATCGTGACCTTACGCGGAATCGTATCCAGTTTGTGGCGGAACTCGTTCACTGGCTGTGGATCCGTCGTATAGGCGAGATTCTTATCCGGATTAATGAGCCTGATGTCGTAGAATAGCGGACGGGTCATATCACCTTTGTAGCTTCGAAATGCCGAAAATGAATTTTCGAAATTCAAATTCCCGTCCGAGTCCAGTAACGACGCACCGACGTTTCTAAAGGTCCATTGAGCTCTCGCTTTTGTCGCACCTTCGATATAGCTGCGAAAGGCCCAGATGTCTCCGACATTCACACCTGATCTCGCCGGATTCCCTTCGCGATCAACAAAGTCGATTCTGTTTCCATAGACTGGAACTCGACACGTTAACAACGATTGCGATTCGGTTGGGATTTGCCGGACGATCCAGAAATGTCCAACGATTGCCATCACGGCGAGAACCAGACACCCGATCAGCCAGATACCGATCATTCGGCCGAGAACAATCTCGACGCGTCGCGCTGGTTTGGTCACAACCGTGTGAATCGAACGCAGACGAATATCTTCAGGGATTCCAAAGCAACAAAGGATCAGAACGACTGGTAGAGTCAGCCAGCTGATGGTGGTGAGTACAAAACTGATGTAAACCTTCACCTGGTCTGGCTTGATCTCTTTCGTATCTCCCATGAACCAGCCTGCAAACATGAATAACAGGCCGAACACGACAAATACTGCTAACGCTTTTCGACGGATCGCCTCTGTATAGGTCAATCGTGTGAGTGCCCAGATTCGACGAGGTGAAAGTTGAAAGAGGTCGGTGATCATCCCTCCCAATTCGTCAAAGAAGACCCCAACCCCGCTCGCACCTCGGGTGGCGATCAAATTGACCATCGAAATGAATAAAACCACAAACGTCAGACATCCGACAACAACCACCCAGTTCAAGACGGAAATGAGCGGGTTGAGCAGGTATTCATTAGGATCAAAATACATAACGTCGACCGTTGCTGATGAAAGATGGAACTAAGAGGCAACAGTGCCACACAACGTGGCCGACGCTGCCAGCGTCAGCGCTTCTCAAATCAAGAAACCGATTGGCGATCGGTGACATTGCGATGACCAGGGCGTTCGCGGCTTTCCTGGACCGTCTTCAGGAACAAGTCTTCCAGGCTGGCTGTTGGTTGATCAATAGTGATGGCTTGTGCGTCGTGCCGCTTCAAGACTTCTTGGACCTCTTTGATCGCCGCATCGCTGAGTTTTGAGCTGCGGATCTGAGTCTCATCTTGAGCTTTCAACAGCTCGTCGACCCGACCCATCACCTTCAATTCACCGCCGTAAAGAATGGCAATTCGATCGCAAACGTCCTGAACGTCAGCCAGTAGGTGGCTGCACATCAGAACTGTTTTACCCTGTGCTTTCAGATCCAGGATCAGATCCTTCATGTCGCGATTACCAAGTGGATCGAGACCACTGGTCGGTTCGTCGAGCATTACCAGGTCGGGGTCGTTGATCAATGCCTGAGCCACACCAATTCGGCGCTGCATCCCTTTCGAGTACTCTTTCAGTTGACGACGACGTGCTTGCGGGACCAGCTTCACCAGGTCTAACAACTTTTCAGATCGCTCTTTTCTTTGGGCCGCTGTCATGTCGAAGAGGCGACCGTAAAAATCCAGCGTTTCGTATGCGTTTAAGAAGCGATAGAGATAGGATTCTTCCGGGAGATATCCAATCCGTTCGTTCTTACTGACGTCGGCTGCCGATTTTCCCAGGACCTTGACTTCACCTTCTGTCGGAAAGAGCAAGCCTAATAGAAGTTTCAGCGTCGTGGTTTTTCCCGAACCGTTGGGGCCGAGCAGTCCAAAGACTTCACCCTTTTTGATGTCGAGGCTTAACGCATTCAGGGCACGTACCTTAGGGCGACCCCAGAAGTCGCGGTAGACCTTCGACAAATTTCGAATCTCAATGACAGTCTCGGACTGGCTCATGCAAGCTCCCGGAGTCTCTAACGAAGAAATAGCCGGACAACGACCCAAATCATGGAAAAAATCCCACCGATGGGAAATCGGTAGAAAGATACGAACATCTCCGCTGCCGATGTACGCCGAACCTGACAGAGGCGTTTGCTGACACCTG
>JBAXBD010000494.1:0-5083 GCA_037142165.1 Schlesneria sp.
GTATCATGGGCTTCAGCCCGTGCAGACTGAAATCATATGGGGTTTGAAGCCCACTCGATAAAAACTGATCGCCAGCACGGAATTTTCCCGATTCTTCGATGCATCGGTACGAAACAACCGTCGTCGTGAAGGTAATTTGTCAACATCGGCAGTTTCGGCCCATTTCAGTGACCCACTTCCTGGATTTTTCGTTTTTCCTGACACGGCCGGCATGGATCATTTATTACACGGATTATCTGTTAGCCTGACTCGCAGGCGAAAGTCCTGTATTGGTCTCCCTCCACTCGGCGACATCGCGTTCAACACTGCTGGATCGACTTAAAGGGACGCCTGGCACGATGGACAGGTCCCGTGTTCTGAGACGCTGACTCGAGTCCGACAGAACGGACATTCGATGATTTCGCCTGACGTGTGGGAAGTAGACCGATCAGCATCATGGCTGGTTGCTTCCATCGCGGTACCAGGTGATTCGGCGGCGACAGCTTGTTGTGCTGCCGTCGGCATTCCCAGGCAAAACAGGTACTGAACAGTGTTGCTGAGTATGATCAGCGGCGTCAGGATAATCGAGATGGCACCCCACCAGCCCAGCGTGACATTGATCAGCATGTACTTCCAGAACACCTGATGCACGCACGGTTTGCAAAGCCGACATTCCGTCGATTCTGTCAATCGAAAGAAAAGAAGCCCAATGTTTCGATAGAAGTTGACGCGTCTTGTAGGAGCTTCCACACCACATCGCTCACAGGTCATCGTCACAATCTCCCTCGAAAGAGGTCAGTGAAAAGAACAGGGTTTCTTATTGTCCGATGGCAGGCAAAAGTATCGACAAAGGGGGACTAATCGCAATCATGGACCAGCAGATTATTGTTTTTTGCTGCGAATTCTCGTCGGCCAACTTCGACGTTTGAAAATCAGGTCGGAAGATCACAGCACGTGGCCTTAAAAAATGCTCTTCAGAAAACGGCATGCGTATATGTCTCATAAAGTCCTATAAGTCCCATACGTCGCATAAGTCCCACTCTTCCAAAAGAAAAAAGCTTTGTTATGCAACTTCGTTGAACGGAACTACGATACTAGGTCGAGGTTACCGCAATTCCCGTAACTATCAAAAGGCGGACGGAATGGACTGGATCAACAATATCTGCTGGTTGACCGACAGCTACAAGGTCAGCCACTACAAACAATACCCGCCAAAAACGACTCGGGTTTATTCGTACTTCGAGTCCCGGTCGGGGTCCGTTCACCCTCAAACGACTTTCTTTGGCCTGCAATACTGGCTCAAACAGTACCTTGTCGGCCCCGTTGTAACTCAGGCAAAAATCGATAAGGCGGAAAAGCTGTTCAATGCCCACTTCGGCGGACAGGTCTTCAACCGAGCGGGCTGGGAGTACATCCTTCACAAACACGGCGGCCGCCTTCCCATTGAGATCAAGGCTGCACCCGAAGGGCTGGTTGTCGGCGAATCAAACGTCCTGATGACCGTGGAAAATACCGACCCCAATGTCTTCTGGCTGACCAATTACCTGGAAACGTTGCTCGTCCAGGTCTGGTATCCATCAACCGTCGCCACGCAAAGCCGCGCGATGAAAAACGTCATTTTGAAATATCTGGAAAAAACTGGCGATCCCAGCCTGACTGACTTCAAGCTGCATGACTTTGGTTTTCGAGGAGTCACCTGTCCGGAACAGGCCGCCATCGGAGGCGCCGCCCACCTGGTCAACTTCAAAGGGACGGACAACGTCGCCGGGTTGGTGCTGCTCAGCGAATTCTATCACGATCCTTGTGCCGGATTCTCGATCCCCGCCGCGGAACACAGCACGATTACGTCGTGGGGCAAGGACCACGAAGTGGATGCCTGCCGGAATATGCTGACTCAATATCCCACGGGTCTCGTTGCCACAGTGAGCGACAGCTTTGATATTTTCAATTGCTGTCGAAACATCTGGGGAGGGGTCCTCAAGGAGGAAGTCCTCGCACGCGACGGCACATTGGTTGTTCGACCAGATTCTGGTAATCCCCCTGAAGTCGTCGTAAAAGTCCTGGATATTCTGGGCGATAAGTTCGGCTTCACCGTTAATTCCAAAGGCTATAAAGTCCTGCACCCAAAGGTTCGAGTCATCCAGGGTGACGGCATCGATTTCAAGATGCTGGACCTGATACTGGCGGCCATGGAAAACGCCGGATGGTCAGCCGACAATATCTCGTTTGGTTCGGGCGGAGGGTTGCTCCAGAAACTGAATCGGGACACACAGCGCTTCGCCTTCAAGTGCTCATCGGCCACCGTGGATGGTCAGGAGCGAGATGTCTTCAAACAGCCCATCACAGACAGCGGCAAAAAGTCCAAGTCGGGCCGACTGAAACTGGTTTACGAGGAAAACGCGGAAAAGAAAATTCTGATCACAGTCCCTGCCAGTGACCCTCGTCCCGATCAATTGCAATCGGTTTTCCGCGACGGAGTATTAACGTTAGACCAGAATCTCGCGCAAATCCGAGAGTTGTCCGCCATTTTGTAATCGTTTTGGAAAGACGACCCCGCCGGGAAACGTGTCCGTTCCCCGATGGATCGCCGTATGGTCCCGACTCGTTTTCAATTCCAAGTCGACAATCACTGGCTCGCCTTGTGTTCGCGTTCGGCCGCTTCAAGCTTCTTGATGTCCTCGGGGGACAATTGCGGGCGGTCGACCTTGAGCGTCAACTTGTTCAGCTTGGCGGTCAGGGTGAACGGTGGAAGATAGTCCGCGTCGTTCACCCCCGTCAGTGTGTCGGAGCCGATGTCGAAGCTCTCGTCCCATTGCAAAGTCATCGGCAGTGTTTTTTCCATCTTCTTCGAAACGACTTCCTTGCCGTCAACCTTCAGGACTCCGGTGCCGGGTCGGGCAAGGCCGCTCATGTTATTGAACAGAAGAGTTCCAACGCCGAGCCCTTCATACTTGAAGTCGAACTCGACCGTGTGTCGACCCGGTGCGAGCACTTCAGGGCCTTCCCACTTGATCCGTTCCAGATCGATCAGGTTCCAGAGGAACACCGGCTTCCCTTTCAGCAGATAGAAGCCGTATCCGGCGAACCGCCCTCCCGACGTCAGAATCATCCCTTCCGCACCCCCCTCAGGAACCGTGATGTCGGCGGTAATGGTGTAGGACGTGTTGAGGAGCAGCGGTGAATCTCCCTGCGGCAGGCCGACCATCGGATGGGTGTAGACAAATTCAGTGCGGCCCGCCGTGATGTTCGGGCGTGGAGCAATGACGCGTGCGGCGACCGAGGCATCCATTGGGAAGACCTGATATTTGCGAGCTTCCTCGATGAACATCTGCTTCAGAGCCTTCACCATGTCAGGAAATTTGTCGGCGACGTTCTGCGACTGGCTGAAGTCCTTGCTCAGGTCGTAAAGTTCAAGAACCTGGTTGTTGAGCGGGTCAGGATTCGCCGGACCGAATGCCTCCCACGGTGCGCGGTTCACCTTGGTGCTGAGCAACCAGCCGTCGTGATACAGCGCGTACTGGCCCATCATCTCAAAATACTGCGTCTTGTGCTGAGTCGGCGCCTTGGCATTTTTTGCGTCAAAGGTATATGCGAAACTCGTCCCTTCGATAGGGGCTTGCGGGATACCATCCACCGTCGTCGGTGCAGGAATACCAGCCGATTCCAGGATGGTGGGGACCACGTCGATCACGTGCATGAACTGTTCACGCAGGCCGCCAGCATCCTTGATTCGGTTTGGCCACGACACAGCCATACACTGGCGGATACCACCGAGTTTGGATGCGTTCTGCTTGAACCACGAGAATGGGGTGTCGAAGGCCCAGGACCAGCCTGCTGACATGTGGTTATAAGTCTGCTCGGTCCCCCACACGTCATACCATTTTAACTGCATCGCCGCCGGGATCATGTTGATCCCGTTGAAGAAAGCGACTTCGTTCGGCGTCCCCAGTGGACCACCCTCGGCACTCGTGCCATTGTCGCCGTTGATGTAAATCACAAGCGTATTGTCGAGCTTGCCCATGTCCTCGATCGACTGGATGACTCGCCCGATTTCGAAGTCGGTATAAGCCTCGTAGGCGGCGAAAACTTCCACCTGCCTGATGAACAGCTTCTTCTCTTCCGGTGAGAGCTGGTCCCAAGGCTTCAGGACATCCTTGGGCCACGGCTCCAGCTTCGTGTCCGCCGGGATGACGCCGAGCTTCTTCTGATTCTCAAAGATCCGTTCGCGCAGCTTTTCATAGCCGTCGTCAAACAGGTGCATGTCAGCGATCTTCTTGACCCATTCCTTCGTCGGATGATGCGGAGCATGAGTGGCTCCAGGTGCGTACTTCACGAAGAATGGTTTGCTGGGCATCGTCTGATTGATTCGGTGAAGATAATCAATCGCGTCGTCAGCCATGCCGGTAATCAGGTTCCATTCTGGTTTCCCGTGGAAGGGATAAATCTGGGTCGTGTTGCGGAACAGATTCGGCTGCCACTGATTCGCGTCCCCGCCATTAAAGCCGTAGAAATATTCGAAACCCATGCCGTTCGGCCATTTGTCAAACGGCCCCACCTGGCTGGCCGCAAACGCTGGTGTATTGTGGTTCTTACCAAACCAAGCAGTCGCATAACCGTTGTCCTTCAGCATCCGTCCGATCGTGGCCTTATCCTCAGGAATGATGCTGTTGTAGCCGGGGAAACCAGTGGCCTGCTCAGCGATCACGCCGTAACCCACCGAGTGATGGTTCCGGCCGGTAATGAGGGCCGCTCGCGTCGGTGAACAAAGCGCCGTGGAGTGAATGTTATTGTAACGCAGGCCGCTCTTCGCGACCCGATCCAGCGTAGGTGTCGGAATGACCCCACCGAAAGTACTCGGCACACCGAACCCGGAATCATCCGTGATAATGAGCAGCACATTCGGCGCGCCTTCTGGCGGCACGATACGTGGCGCCCACCAGGGCTTGGACTGCAGGGCACCGTTGTTGATCACACCGCCGAATTTCGGATCAGGAGCGGGAAGTTGCTTTCCATCGATCGACGTGGTGGCAGCGGGCGACCCTAATGGCGCGGCAGCCGGCTTTTTCACGTCCGAGTTTTGCTGAGCCAGCGCGGCCCCCAGTGT
>JBAXBD010000495.1:0-5064 GCA_037142165.1 Schlesneria sp.
GTATTGCATCCAGTGGGCTTTTACCCGCTGTTGCAGCAGGTTTCGCCGCGGGCTTGGCCTCTGCAGGAGCTGCATTCGCAGCGGGTGCGGCCTTCGCAGCAGGCGCTGGAGCTTTCTTCACTGGCGCATCGACGACCTTCAAATAATCGGGATCGATGTCGTACCAGCCAATATCGACGGGTCCATCGAACTCAACCAATGCGCGACAATTCATGTTGACTGTTCTCACTTTGCCGGTCCAATTTTCGAACCGACGAAGCTCGGGCACGTCTGCGTCTACGACGACAAACTTATCCGTGAGCAATTCTTTCAATTTTTCCGCACGTTCGATCGACATCTGGCCATCGCTCCGCAGTCGTTTGGATTTTTGTCCCGGCACTTACCGGTTCCACCGGTCTATAAGGGATTCTGAAAGAAAGCCCCGTCGAAATCAAGCAGCAGATGAATTCAACAACGGATTCTTTCGGATGCCACTCGTCAGGAAAGTATTGATTATTGAATTAACAGGTGATTTGTCACTTGCGGGATCATCCACGTCAAATAATAGGCCTGAAGCATCGTTAATACGCCAACTAACGCAGCGAGCACGACGCTGTGCCAGAAGACGAATCGCAAAATGGCCCCTTCACCCCCATTTTGCTCAGTCGCAACCGCCGCAACCACGATGCTTTGAGCATCGATCATCTTCCCCATCACCCCCCCCGTGCTGTTGGATGCAACGATCAATGTCGAATTCAGCCCAAGCTGTTCTGCTGTAATGCGTTGCAAACTACCAAACAGTGCGTTTGAGGAGGTGTCACTGCCAGTCAATGCGACACCAAGCCACCCCAGCAACGGAGCGAAAAAGGGATAAAGAGGTCCCGTTCGTGTGAAAGCAAGCCCCATTGTGGCGTCGCTGCCGCCGTATTTCGTTGTAAAAGCCAAGGCAAGCATGGTGACGATCGTGAATAAGGCCCATCGCATTTCCCAGACCGTAACACCGAACTGACTTACGAATTCGTTGACGGGAATTCGCAACCAGAATCCCGTCAGAATCGCAGCAAGGAAGATTCCTGTTCCCGTCGTACCCAGCCAGGGAATCTCAAACACCGCTTTCTCAGCCTCGGCGGCACGGTTGGATCCATCGGCGACGGGAGCGACCGGCGCCGTTCGGTAGATCCGATTGTGCAATCCAGGTACGGCAAATGAGAACTTTGTGATCCCCGCTAATGCATTCGGTTCATTGTCAGTCCCGCCACTCAACGGCACTTTGAGAGAACCCCACATAAAAACGAATATCGATAAAAAGACCCAGGGCATCCATGCATAGATTACCTTGCCCGGAGCGAGCTTCTGTGACGACACCGTCGCACTGCCGGTTTCATTCGGAAAACGCCAGATCGTCCTGGGTTGCCAGAACCGCAACATCACAGCCAGAACGATTAAGGAACCCAATCCCCCGACAACATCAACCAAAGCGGGACCGTGAAAGTTCGCCATCAGAAATTGCAGAGACGCGAATGTCCCCCCGCAAACAAGAATTGCTGGCCAGCATCCAATTACTCCACGCCATCCTGACATGACAGCAACCAGCCATACGGGAACGATCAGCGAGAAAAACGGTAGCTGTCGCCCTGCCATCTGACATAACGCCATTTCATCCAGACCAGAGACTTTTGCCAACGTGATAATCGGCGTTCCCAGGGCACCAAATGCCACAGGTGATGTATTTGCGATCAAAGCGAGTCCCGCCGCATAAAGGGGAGAGAATCCAAGTCCGATCATCAGCGCCGAGCAAATCGCCACGGGGGTACCAAACCCGGCGGCCCCTTCAATAAATGTCCCGCAGCAGAATGCAATTAAAAGTGCCTGTACTCGACGATCAGGGGACAACGCCGCAACCGATCGTTTGACGACTTCAAATTGACCACCCATCACCGTCAGGTGAAATAAAAACACCGCCGCGACGACGATCCAACCAATCGGTAAAAGTCCGAATAAGCCGCCGTACAGAGCCGCCGCCAGCGCCGAGACCGCAGGCATGCCAAACCCGAAAATCGCCACAACCTGGGCCAGAACCAATCCCACAAGCGCTGATTTCGGGGCATCAACCCCAACAGCGAGAAGACCCAGCAAGGCAATGATCGGCAATGCAGCAAGTACCGTCGACCAGAACGGCGAGCCGCAAGGGTCGTAAACCTGAACCCAATCCATCTATTTTATCTTTACAACTTAGACGCACGTGCTGGCATCCACGGTGAGAACGGACCAATCCCGTGGAGCTTTAACTTGCGCTTCCAGATTTTGTTGGAACTGAAGGCGAAGAGAGTATCGAATTCTTTCCCGCCAAAACAGAGACCGAAAACGCGACTTCGATCAGGAAGCGGGATGATCACTTGTGTCGGGCCATCATCTGCACAAACCTGCACGCCCCAGCGCGTCGCGACGAGCATCTGACCCTCTTTCGCATAACAGACCGACTGGGCACCAGCGTTATCTTCCCAGTCAGCGACATGCAACCAGTAAAAACGTTCCTGGTTTGTGAGATTTCCATTCTCATTGATCTGGAAACTGTGTACCCATTTCGAATTTCCATCAGCCACCGAAAGAAGCCACTGATCAGGCCGGTAAGCTAATCCGGTCGCATGCTTCAGTCCTGTACCAACTACTGTTTTTTTGCCGTCTTTGACAAACCATACAGAACCTGACTCTTGATCCGTGGTCGCGTTGCTCGTGACATAAAGTCCTCCCGCTGGAGCGGCCAACACCTGTTGGCCGGGCAATCCTTCGACGACCAGACGTCCCTCGGTATCAAGAGTGCCCCCCTTTAATCCATAGCTCACCACCTTGCACGTCTTGATCGAAACCGTATAAAGCTGGCCATCCGCACCAAAGGAAAGACCGTTCGCCTGACCGGCATCCGGCAGGATCTCCGTGATCTTTCCGTTGACATCAATCAAGTGAATTTTATTTTCCAAAGGATCGACAAAAACGACTTCGCCTTTGGCATTAAATGTTGCGCTAATACCCGTCTTTCGGTCTTGTGCGACCAGTTCCCAGTTCTCGTCGGGAACGAGGATCTCTTGCGCCCGCGGCGCACTTGGTCCGGCCTTGATCGGTTTGGGCCAATCTTTCCAGATGTAGCTCATCGCCTCAGGAAAATTCTCGTAATAGCCCGCGACGTGTCCGCCATTAATGATTCGGAATTTGTAATCGTAACCAGAAAATCGCAGCGATTTATCCATTTCTTGATCAAGCAAGAACCAGTCACCAGCACAGTTTTCCATATCTCTCATTCCCGTCGTGAGAAACGCTCGAATCGGTCTGGCTTCGAATTTACGAACCAGCGTCGGGAATTCATGACCACCCCGAAATGCCACAAAGCTGCCACTATTGGCATAGACTCGGCTGAATGCATCCGGACGTTCCCACGCTGCATTAAAGGCAGCGATGCCCCCACTGCTTCCACCCGCGATACAGCGATCATTGCCGCTGGTGGACAAGTTCAAATCAAATTTCTTCGAGATAAACGGCAACAGTTCATCGACCAGAAAACGGACGTGATGATCCCCCACGCCGTCGTATTCGAAACAGCGATTTCTGCGGCCCATCGTATTCTTCACCGTGGCTGGCAAGTCGCCCGGCCTGACGAACACACCGACCGTCACGGGAATTTCTTTTGTCGCGATCAGTGTTTCAAGAATCCCCTTTTCGTGAGGATTGTAGCCGTCGGTTTTAACATAGACGCAAGCAGGTCTGGCTCGATCATATTGAGCCGGAATAAAAACGGTGACATCCCGTACAGTCCCCGGGTAAATAAGACTGTCGGCAAACGAAAACGACCTGATCTCACCGACGGGGACATCTTCCGGCTTGATCTCGGGAATGACATAAGTCGGTTCCGTCTCTGTCGAACTGCCTGCCGCTGTCGCAACAGTCCCCGCGAGAGGTTTGATGATCCAATGCAAATGCTGGTCATCGGCTTTGTAAGTCCACAAATCAATCCTCGCACCGGGACTCTGTTTTCCGCCAAAATGATCCAGTCCCATCTGGGGTGCATGCTTGGGAATCAAACTGTAGAAACCGCTTTCATGTTTCTTTAACTCCCAAAGTTGCCACGGCGCCCCTTTGTCCGTTTCGAGCACGATCGCTGTCCCATGCCCCTCGGCTCCCTTCGCTGCAGACAAGACAAGCCCAGACGCAGCTAACGGCTTAATTGAATAGAACTTGTCACCCTGAGGTGTGACGACCCATTTCTGGTTTGATGTTTTGCCAGGCTTACCGATTGAAACAAGCGTCCCGTCATCTGCACCAACGCCAACCGCTTCGAGAACAAGAGAAGGGGCACTCACAGGAATGATCGCATAGGCACCCCAATCCTCAGCGTTCAAAACGCTGCTGTCGCTTACAAAAGCCCCGCTCAATGCGAGCAGAAACATGAACAGATCGACACGGAATTGATTCTTCAAGTGCTGTCTTCCAAGACTCTGAAAGTTCTTCATTCTCAGATCATTTCTATGTCAGAGGTTCCAATTCGACTTCAATGTCCCGACAACGATTTCAAACACACAAATCCAAGCATTGGCTGGAATCTCGACCGGAGGGCGGGGATTCTCACATGTTCGCCAAGTCATTGGCAATTCATCGAGGTGAATAAACTGCAAACTTTTGCATCTTCAGGAAATCAACGTGTTCAAAAGGATGTGTCTAACCGCAAATCAGGTCTCGTCAGCCTTGATTAATTCACGATCAATCTTGAAAACTGTGGGATTGACCTGTTACGAAACGAGGTATCAACATTGAGAATCCGTCCTTTACTTCGCTGTATCGTTCATGCCATCTTCGCGATGTCGGTCTTTCTGGCGGTCGGGGTGGCAAACTGCCGGGCTGCGGAATACCCTGGCGGCGGTCTTACTGCCCAATCTGACCTCGGAATGGTGGTCTCCGTCTCAAAACCCGCCTCCGAAGTGGGTCGCGCGACCCTGAACGCCGGTGGAAACGCAGTCGATGCCGCCATCGCCACGGCATTCGCCCTCGCCGTTACCTGGCCCGAAGCCGGTAACATCGGCGGGGGCGGATTTATGC
>JBAXBD010000496.1:0-5050 GCA_037142165.1 Schlesneria sp.
ATCATTTACGAAGTCATGGACGAGATTCGAAAGATTCTCGAAGGGATGCTGAAACCCGAACAACGGGAAGTTGCCACGGGTCGCGCCATCGTGCTGCGGACATTCAGCATCACTCGTTTCGGAACGATTGCGGGATGTCGCGTCCTGAACGGAACAATTGAAAGATCGAGCCGTATTCATTTGATTCGCGAACAACGAGTCATTAATACTTACGGAATCGCATCGTTAAAACGCGAGAAGGAAGATGCCCGCGAGGTCCGCGAGGGGATGGAATGTGGTATTCGATTAGAAAACTACAATGACGTTAAAGAGGGAGATCTTCTGGAAGCGTTTAAGATCGAAGAAGTCAAGCGAAAGTTAGAGTAGGATTTCGCCGTGTCACGGTGAAAAGGGGCCGCTTCACGCGGTCCTTTTGGTCAATCAGTTTGAGGTTTCATGAATACACGTCGCGTTGCCAAAGCCGCAGAGGCCATTCGAGAATCGGTCAGTATGACAATTCTTCTCGGATTGCGGGATCCGCGCGTCAAGAATGTGACGGTTTTGCGAGCAGAAGTAAGCGGCGATTTACGAGCCGCCAAGGTGTATGTCTCGGTCATGGGAGATGCCAAAACGCAGTCCTTGACGATGCACGGCCTTGAATCGGCTCGAGGCTTTATTCAGGCGAAGGTTGCGGATCGGTTACAAACGAAGAACACGCCGGTTCTTAAGTTTGTGCTCGATCCCGGAGTGAAATACAGCGCGGAAACGTCGCAGACGTTGCGCGAAGTCATGCCAGAAAGTTCCACGGTCAGTGACGATGTTGAAACGGATGATTCCGAATTCGACAACGACATCGACGACGTGGACGACGGCGAAGTTGACGACGGCGAGGTTGACGACGAAAGCGTGTCCGGAAGTGCCGGCACGCGGTAATCACAGTTCGTCGTGGTCAGTTCCAGAATGGAGTTGAGACAAGCCCATGGTAGCAGCGTCCCGTGCCAAGGCGTCCGATCGGGCAACGCTTCTCAAGAAGCTGTTTCCAATCATCAAGAAGCATTACAAAGTCCAGATTCCGAAGGGCAATAAGCCCGTTCTGGAAACGATGCTCTACGCCATCTGCCTTGAAGACTCAACCGTTGAAGAAGCGGATTTGTCTTTCAAACGGTTGTTCACCGAGTTTCCTGACCTGAACGAAGTTCGGGTCAGTACTGTCGGCGAAATTGAGCGGGCCTTCGAAGGCCAGACCGCATCCGAGTGGCGCGCGTTTCGAGTGATTTCTGTCCTCAAATTCGTTTTTGACAAATCGTACTCGTTCGAGTTTGAAAGCCTTCGGAAGAAGACTCTCGATCTGGCGACAAAACAACTGGCGAAAATCAAAGATCTTCCCCCGTTCGTACGTGATTACACTCTGCACGAAGTCACGGGCGCTCATCTGATTCCTATCGATCCGGCACTCGCTCGATTGCTTGTCTGGTTAGGCCTCGCAATGCCAAACCAGACGCCGGAACAGATGGGCGAGATGATGAAGGCGGCCGTTCGAAAAGCCGAAGTTGAATCGTTTGTATTCACACTCCGGTGTCTTGCGGCTGACCAGAAACTGCATGTCACCTTTGATCCGACGAAGTACGCCCCGCCAGAGGGTGGTTATGATACGGACACGGCGGTTGATCGACTGAACCATCTGCTCACACACGGTCTTGAAAAACCAACGAAGCCAACAGCAGCGAAGAAAGCGGTTGCGGCAGCAGCTCCGGCCAAGGAATCAAAGGCTGCGGAAACGAAAAAAGTCGCTGCGAAGAAGGCTCCCCCCGCGAAAACGCCCGCAGCGACAGAAAAGCCTGCGGCCACCAAGAAGGCGGTCAAGAAAAGTCACTGACCAAATGATCTGTGTTCAGATTTCTGGTTTCGGTTTACAACCATGAACGTTAAATGCGGCACGGATTTTGTTGTAACGCTGAAGGCGGAATCTAGCTTTTGAATAAGGAGATCGGGCAATGAACACTTCGTTTCGGTTTCGAGTTCTCATTGCGTGGTCAATCGCTGTTTTCCAGTGCATCCCTTCGCCTGCACAAGATAAGCCAGTTGAACCTGTCCCTGCCAATCCAGTAACAACGAAGATCGGGTTACCCAAGTCCGATCTTCGCCTGCAGGAAGCGGATGACACGCCGTTACCCTTCGTTCCATTGACGCCCCCTTCCGCGGCTGCAGAATCGAAGAAAGAAGCTTTGTCATGGTACATGACGGGTCGATTGCTTGATTCGTCGCACCGGAACGAGCCACGAAAAGCCCTGAACGCTTACCGTAAAGCGGTCAAAATCGATCCCGAAGCAATCGAGGTTTACCAGGACCTCGTTCCGCTCGAATTTGAAGAGGGAAGTGTGGCAGCGGCAGTTCGCTATGCAGCGAAAGCCGTTCAACTTGATCCAGACAATGTCGAAATTCTGCAATTGTTAGCGCGACAGGCCGCCTCGACGGGGCTGCTTCCTGAAGCAATCAAGTATCTGGAACAGGCAGTCAATTCGTCTCGCCTGGAAAAAAAATCGCCTGAGTATGTCAGTCTTAACAAAAGCTTAGGACTGCTCTATGCCGTCACCGGCCAGAAAGAAAAAGCCGCAGACTGCTATGAAATCATTTTTGATTCGGTGAAAACCCCCGAAAATTTTGGCTTGGATGCACGTGCCAAAAAGAGCATCCTCGCTGATCCGACATCGAATTACGAAAAAATCGGCCAGGTCCTGCTGGAAGGGAACCATCTGAAATCAGCTCTGGAAGCGTTCGAGCTGGCTGGGTCGTCGCGCCAGGGTGCGGGCAACCTGGCGTTCAATCGTGCCAAGATTCTTTTGCTCTCTGACAAGCCGCAAGAGGCTCTTGACGAACTTCAAAAATACTTCGATGCCCAGCGAACATCCAAAGGTCGCGAAGCGTATCAACTGCTTGCGGATATCCTGCAAAAACTGAAACGATCGGACGAGTTGATTGGTCGTTTGGAATCGCTTGCCGAGAACGATTCACAGAACGTTTCCTTGCAATACTTCCTTGCTGATCGGCTGACGGATGTCAACGAGTTAGACCGGGCACGAAAGATTTATGACTCGATGCTCCAGGCTGGAGGTGATGCTTCGGGCTATGCCGGTCTGGCTCGCGTGCTCAGAAAAATGCAAAAGTCGGATGACCTGCTGGACGCTTTAGGGCGCGGCATGGCTCGCGGAGAAGAAGCGGTCGCAACTCTCGAGCCGGAACTGAAGGCTCTCACCCAGGACAAAGCCCTGGTCGGGATGCTGATCGAATCGGCACGGGTTCGCTCCAAAGCGGGTCAATTGAAATTTGAAGAAGCCTACCTGATGGCAAAGCTGTCGACAGCACTGAAAGAAGCCGATGCGGCAGACGAGTTCTTTCTTTTAGCGATTGCATTAACGAAAGGTACGAATCGACCAGCGATTGCGATTCAAATCGAGCGGGCAGATTCGATGCTGAAGCTTCGAAAATATGGCACCGCTGCCGGAATCTATAAAGACATACTTGGATCGGGGCAACTGACGGACCGTGGTCGAGCCGTCACATATTACTCATTGGCACAAGTTCTCATGCGGGACAATCGCATCGACGAATCGGTCAATGCGATTAATGAATCGATCAAACTGGACGATGATAACCCTGATTTTCGCCTTTTCGAAGTGGGAATTTACACCCATGCCCGGCGCTGGGATGACGCGATTCGTAAATCGGAACAGGTCATGACTGATTTTCCCGATGAAAAGGAAGTGATCGAACGGTGCCAGTTTAATCTCTCAAATATCTACGTCCAAAAGGGCGAAATCCACAAAGGCGAAGAGATCCTCGAAAAAGTTCTCGAATTCAATCCTGAGAGCACACAGGCAAATAATGACCTTGGTTACTTGTGGGCCGATCAGGGGAAAAATCTCGAACGTGCCGAGATGATGATCCGCAAGGCTCTGGCGGCTGAACCCGAAAACGCAGCGTACTTGGACAGCCTTGGTTGGGTCTTATTCAAACTAGGAAAAATTGACGAGGCATTACCCCCGCTCGAAAAAGCGACGCAAGCGAGCTTTGGTGGTGATGCGACTCTCTGGGACCACCTGGGTGATGTCCTCTTGAAAGCGATGAAAACGGAAAAAGCGATCGAGGCGTGGAGAACCGCTCTACAACATTCGGAAGAAGAAAAGCCGACAGACGAAGCGCTCAACGATCGAATCCGGGAAAAACTGAAACAGCACGGGGCGTCACCCAATCCCAAGCCGGCAGAAAAGGGATCGCCCTGACGGGCGAATCTGAAAATCGTTTGAGGAATTAAAAGCTTTGAGTAGAGATCACAGATCAATTCGGCTTTAATCTCCCCGATCAATTGTTTTAAGCTTCACACTCCTTCGATTCTGACTCAGAGAACATGGCAGGACATTCCCACTGGGCGAATATCGCCTTTAAAAAAGGTCTCGTTGATAAAAAGCGAGGCAAGCTGTTTGGCAAGCTGGCACGTTACATCATCGTTGCTGCACGACGCGGCGGTGGTGACCCGGCGGCCAATCTCGCATTGCGTTATGCCATTGACCGAGCCAGAAAAGCGTCGATGGCGAACGATACGATCGAGCGTGCGGTCAAAAAAGGAACCGGCGAACTCGAAACCGAAACCTACGACGAGGTCATGTACGAAGGTTATGGCCCGCATGGGGTGGCCATTCTCTGCGAAATCCTCACTGAAAATCGAAATCGGACGGCAGGTGAAATTCGAAAGATTTTCGAGGTCAACGGCGGAAATCTTGGCAGCACCGGCTGCGTTGCGTATCTGTTCGAACGGAAGGGAATCATTCAGATTCCGACGAAATCAGTCACGGAAGATCGGGTCTTCGAAATTGCTCTTGAAGCCGGAGCATCCGACGTCCAGCAAGTCGGCGAGATGTTCGAAGTCACGACGACTCCCGACACATTCCAGGAAGTCATGTCGGCGATTGAGGCCGCAAAAATTCCGATGGAAACAGCGGAAGTCATGCGAATCGCAACCAACACTGTTGACCTTGATCTCGATGCTGCTCGTGCGGTCCTCAAGCTCATGGAA
>JBAXBD010000497.1:0-5031 GCA_037142165.1 Schlesneria sp.
GTCTTTGATTCCCCAATCGCCCAGGCATTCGCCGTCACAAATGGAGGACCCGTGATCGAGTCGGCCGGCGTTTGCGGTAGGGTTTCTTTGTTTACGATTTCAGGGTCGACCGACTTCTCTTCATCCGTCTGAATTAATGGACCCAACGCCTTCCATGTCTCAGCAGTGACGACTCCCGTTGGAGGTAGATTCTGATGACGTTGAAAGGCGATCACCGCTTGTCGGGTCGCTGGACCAAAATCTCCGTCGACTGATAATCGAGATCCCGGTAGTTGTTTCCTGATGGTCCGCTGCAATGCTTCGACCAGTTCTCCATTCGAACCTTGAGCCAGCTCCCTGGGTAATTGATTGGTTTCAGGAAGCCCGGCAGGGTTGAAGAATTCATAAGTCAAACGAGCGATCTCGGCGCACAGCAGTTCTGCTGCGTTGTCATCCTCCCAGCGCTGGTCCTTGTTTTTCGAGGTCAGCACGCAAATGGCAATATGACCCGATGGAGATTCGATTATCCCCGCACCGTTCCTGGATGCCGAGACTGAACCCGTCTTAAGTGCGACCTTTGTCCCCTTGGGCAACGACCTGGCCAGTCGCGGTTTGTCTTCGCACGCCAGCAGATGTTCGTACATCTGCCTGGACGCGTCGGCAGAGACAAGTTCCTGTTTGTCGAGTTGCGCGAGCAATCGAACCATTTCGTTAGCCGTGGTACTCCCCAACCCGAACTTCTCGCTCCGATCCGGTGCTAACGATGTTGCTTGAAGATAGACCTTGGAATGGAGTCGGGTTTGTGGAAATCCACTTGCCGACATCAGTTCTGTGGTTGCGGGTAAACCGATCCGGTCCAGCACAAGGTTAGTCGCTGTATTATCGGAATAGGCAATCATCAGGCGAATCGCATCTCGTAAAGGCAATTTCAGTCCCGAACTGAAATGCGAGGTCAGAATGCCTGAGCCTGGCACTTTGTCTGTTTCTTTCAATTCGACATTCGATGAAAGGTCCAGTTTCCCCTCAGCCGCTTGCTGATAGGCGGCGATCATAATCGGAAACTTGATCAGACTGGCGGTCGGCATCGGCTCGTCAGCGTTATGCATGAACGAGACTCCCGTTGTCAGATGTTTCACCGAGACTGTGACGGTTCCGTCATGTGCGGAAATCACCGGCTTAAGTCCCTCCGCCAGACGCTGGTCCTCCTGGGATCGCGCGGACGTTGCGGTCATCGTCAGCAGTAAAAATCCGGCAAAAATGTGAAGGATCGCTACTGAGCAACTCTGCCCGGTCAAGTCAATCAGTTTTCCCGGACAAGCCTTGCGCGCTTCCCGAGCACCAGCTCGCGAATTCTTCGACATCAGGTTGTTCCCAGTGCGGTTCTCGTTAGATTGATTCTTCGCATGTCGCGACAGTTGTGCGGACATTCGATTTTGTTTGAAGCATTTCTTATGCCCGGCCTTTTGGACATGCCTTTATCCTGGGACCGTTCAGGCAAGGGATCAATGTTTGATCGTCTTGTACTTACGGTCAACAGTTCCGCGACCGCAAATGCGAACGACGGCAATAATTGTTTGGATCTTTCAGACGAAATACTCCGTTTTAACGACGATCAATTAAATTCATTGAGGTAAAATATCTGCTGTACGGCGAACACTACCTCGTTTCACGATACTCAATAGGAACTGTCATTTGTATAGTATGGCAGCTTGTAAAGGTCAGTCACGCGATTGCCGATCGTCAAATCAAAGCCCTCGGCTTGAGCCGGGTACCGTCAAGTTTCGTAAGCTTTTATAGTCGCGAGACTTGCGCTGGTTGCCTGCTTGATGGAAAGGCGATTCCGCTTTGAATATTAATACTGGAGAATCTTCGGCCATTCCGGGCGACGAATCCTTTCGCATTGGCTCGCGCGTTGGTGGTGGTCAAATCGACGCCGCCTGTGAAATATCCGAGAGGGACAAACAAGTGTGGGGCTTGAAAAAATCAGGTGCAAATCCAGTATCCGATCTCTCGTCGGTCGTGAATGACGAGCTTTTTCGACTGATGGTAGAAACGGTCGAGGACTACGCAATCTTCATGCTCGACCTGCAAGGGAACGTCGTCAGTTGGAATGCCGGTGCCACACGAATTAATGGCTATACCGCTGACGAAGTCGTTGGTCAAAACATATCGATTTTTTACCCGCCGAAAGAGGTCATTTCTGGTAAGCCGCAATATCTCATCGCAAATGCGGTGCGAGATGGCCGAGTTGATGACTAAGGCTGGCGAATTCGGAAAGACGGAACTCGTTTTTGGGCTTACATCGTCATCACCGCGATGTACGACGCCGGGGAAATCTTCTGGGATTCTCGAAAATCACCCGAGACCTCACCGCACGTAAACAAGCGGAAGAAGACCTGCGGAAAAGTGAACACCGGGTACGCGAGTTGGTGGAGGAGTTGGAGGCGGCACTCGACACCATGCCGATACCGATTTTGCGTGCTCACGACAGGGAATGCCTGCATATGACGGGCAATAGCGCCGCAGAAGCTTTTCTGCGAATTCCTCGGGGAGCAGAAGCCTCGACGAGTGCCCCGGCAGGAGCCAGGCCAACCCATTACAAGGCGTTCAGGGAAGGCCGTGAATTGGCAAGTAACGAGATGCCGACCCAATGTGCTGCACGCGGAATCACTGTGAAGGATTTTGATTTCGAGTTTGTCTTTGACGATGGCACGATCCGCAAAATGCTGGGGTATGCCGTGCCACTTTGGAATGAAACAGGCCAGCCGCGCGGGGCAATTACCGTCTTGATCGATGTCACTGAGCGAATGCAGATCGAAGTGGCGTTGAAATTGACTGAGGAACGGCTGCGACTGGCGCTGGAAACCATAAAAATCGGAACTTTTGAGGACAATTTGACGACCGGAGAAATGTTTTGGAATTCCGTCGAATATGAACTTCTCGGGCTCCGACCCGGTGACGCTCCACCGACGGCAGAAACCTTTTTTCGCTTCGTCCATCCAGAGGACGTCGAGAGACTCTATGCAAGATGGAAACAAGCGAAGTGCACGGGAGAATACGAATCTGAGTTTCGGATCATCAGGGCCGACGGCCAGGAACGCTGGCTCGTTGGGAAGGGGCGATTTGTCGCCGACGGTCGTGACAACGGAAAAACTCAAACGGTCGGAAGCGTTGGAACGCGATTTCTGGGTGTGAACTTCGACATTACAGAACGCAAACACGCCGAACTGGCTCTGATGAAAAGTGAAAAACAGTTCCGTGCTTTCTTCGAGAACGCAGGCGCTGGCCTGGCCCAGATTAACTCCGTTGGGCAATTTTTCAGAGTCAATGATTGTTTCTGTGAGATCACTGGCTACAGTCGCGAGCAACTGCTGGGCGGGATGCGACCGATGGACCTGGACCACCCGGAGGATCGCCTGATCGATCAGCAGCGAAATGCCAAGTTTATGAGCGGCGAGATTTCGGTCTACGACTGTGAAAAACGATATCTGCGCCAGGATGGACAGTCCGTTTGGGTTCATGTCACAGCGACAGCCTGTCGTGATGCAAATGGTGCTCTGGAATTTTCCGCTGGCGTGATTACCGACATCACTGAGCGCCGTCTGGCCGAACAAGCTCTGCAAGACAAGAAGCAACGACTCCGCTCGATTCTCAATACCGCTGCGGACGCAATCGTCGTCTTCGACCTCAATGGCATCATCGACACGGTCAATCCCACCGCCGAGCAAATGTTCGGCTATACGGAGAGCGAGATGCTTGGTCAGCATGTCAAAATGCTGATGCCGAGACCGTTTCAAGAAAAGTACGACAATATTTTCCGCCGTTATCAGGAAACCGCTGATGTCAGCAACTTCTGTATCAGTCGCGAAGTGATCGGGGCTCGTAAAGACGGCTCGTTTCTTCCGATCGATATGAGTGTGAGCAGCGTTGATCATTTGGGGATATTCACCGCCGTTTTGCGCGACATTACCGAACGCAAACGATTGGAAAAACATGTTCTTGAGATTGCGGCTGAAGAGCAGCGCCGCATCGCCAATGAACTTCATGACGGGACCCAGCAAGAGCTGGCAGGGATGTCGATGCTCGCAGAAGTCATGATCAACCTGCTGAACCAGGTTCCGCAAAAAGACCCCGCTGACAAAAACAACGGGATGATCGATAACCGGGTCCATAAACAACTTTCCGAGATTGCCAACAAGTTATGCCAAAGGCTTTCTGAAGCGGGTAAGCACGTCAGAGATTTGTCGCATGGAATCATGCCCGTTCACGTTGATGCCGAAGGCTTGCGATCGGCCCTGGCACTACTGGCGGCCGCTACGAATGAAGCGAAAGGTATCAACTGCCGTTTCGACTGCTATGAACCCGTCGCCGTCGAAAACGCAACCGCAGCGACGAACTTGTATCGCATCGCCCAGGAATCATTGAAAAATGCGATTCAGCACGGCCGCGCCAATCAAATTCAAATTTCGCTGGGAACACAAGACGGCCGCTTCTTTTTGGAAATTCGAGACAACGGAATCGGTTTCGATCCCACGAATCTTGCGACGAATACTGTGACGTCCGAAACCCGAGGGATGGGGTTACAGATTATGGAGTACCGCGCAAGAATGATCGGCGGCACACTTCTCATCCGACGACAGCCCACAGGAGGGATGAGTATCAAATGCGAGGTTCTTTCGGCGGATGATTTGCGATGATCATTTTCCCGTTCCCAAGCTTCAGCCTGGTATCGCCCGCCCCCCTCCGTCGAAGCCTCTCAACCTGTCGTGCGAGCCTAGGATGTTAACCCTGATTTTCTTCACTGCGTGACCTTCGGTATTTTTTTGTCAAAATCCTGATTCGTCTTCAATTCATCGTCTCACCCAAGTTCGAAAAAAAGTTGGTAAAGTTGGTTAACTTCCCTTTTTTTTCAGGGTTTGGTGACAGCTCAGGGGTCGGGTGTTCAAATTTCAAAATTGGCCAACAGGTTCGCACGATCAATGTCATCAGAATTCCCGGCCAATTTTGTAATTTGAACGCCCGACCCCCTCCGGCGAAACCTCCCAACCCGTC
>JBAXBD010000498.1:0-5021 GCA_037142165.1 Schlesneria sp.
ATTCGCGAAGTTCGAAAACTCAGCCAATTCGTCAGCCCACTACTTCGACAGTCCCCGAGACGAGGTGGAAATCACTATCGGTACCCTTCTCAAAATCCACAACCACGTGATCAAATCGATGCTAAGTCTGGCTGATCAAATTCGTGATCGATACCGTTTGGAACTGTAGCGATCAAAAGCTGTCTCGGTTCGGGGATATTAGCCTGTTTTCTTCAAGCGTTCCGCGGAGCTTAATGGTGCTGGTCCACGTGACTCGTGTGTCCAGAAATCACATCAACAATGATCATCATTTCGTTTCCTGTCCGGCAAAAATCGTGCGAGATAAATAACAACCTTTTCAGCGTGATTCTCGTCAACGGGAAAAGAATCGAACAATCCACATGATTCCCGTCAATACGACGCTCAGCAAGACGCAGTTCATGACCGGGAAATAGAGCTGAAGTTTTTTACGTTCAATCGCGATATCACCCGGCAATTTGCCGAGCGAAGGAATGGATGGAAGAGCAAGCCACAAAAGCCCTGATTCCAATAATCAGGCTGCCGATAACAACGAGGCTCCATCCAGGGTGGTTAATGATGAACGCACTCTAACGATCTCAAGTTGAACTCGAGAGAGTTCTACAGTCGACGATGCCTCAACGCATTTTAACGAAAAGATGCATATTTTCCCGTAATTACCGAACAGTAATCTCCAACTTTACTTGCAGGGGCAAAGTTGACATCCGTAGAATTATGAGAGCTGAAGGTGGACAGATTCTTGCCTCGTGCCTAGAAAACATGGGTCTGCTTCAGCGAAATCAGAATTATTCCTGATAGGAAGAAATGAGTTCCGAACCGAGTGCAAAGTCTTCGAATGGCGATTTGTCGGGAGAAAGCCATCACCCGGCGCAAGCAGGTTCGTCGACTGGAGTCTCAATCGATACGAAAACGATTGTTGGTGCCGAAGCGATTACGGCCAGTGACATGGAGGTATCCGTGAGCCCCATTGGCGGAACGATCGGCAAATATGAAATCCGGTCCCAACTCGGCGCCGGAGGGATGGGGGCGGTGTATCTCGCTTTCGATACGTTGATCGAGCGCGAAGTCGCTATCAAAGTATTGTCCCAGGAGGTCGCAAATTCAAACGTAGCCTTGCAGCGATTTCTGCAGGAGGCCCGGTCAATCGGGCGATTGAATAACCCCAATGTCGTCTCGATTTATGAAATCGATCGTTGGAACGGGCAGTATTACCTCGTCATGGAATTACTTTCCGGCGGCAGTCTGGCGGAACTGGTGGACAAACGAGGCCCGTTGCCGTGGCAGGAGGCTTGCCAGTTGATTGCCCAGGCCGCTTCGGGGCTCGCGGCAGCACATTCCGCCGGGATGGTGCATCGTGATATCAAGCCCGAAAATCTGATGCAGACGAAAGAAGGTCTGGTAAAAGTCGTCGACTTCGGGTTATCGAAGCTTGTCGACGCCGCGAACGACACACGGACGGCCGTCACCAAACAAGGGCAAATCCTTGGTACGCCGCAGTACATGAGTCCTGAGCAGTTTGAATCAACTGAAGTCGACTTAAGGACAGATATTTACAGCCTTGGTGCGTCTCTTTACCGGCTGCTGACGGCCAGATTCCCCTTTCAAGACTGTGCTTCGATCATGCAGACGATGATGGCACATCTCAATAAGCCTGCGCCGAAGCCAACAGAAATTGATTCACGGATTCCTGAGGAATGTGATCGGATCATTTCTCGAGCGATGTCCAAACGACCTGCTGAACGTTATCAGCAAGCGTCGGAGATGGCAGCCGATTTAACGGCTTTGATTCAAAATCAGAATAGTGTCGTACGTGATGTCCGAGAGGCTGAAGCGGTCCCAACCATCATCGCTGATAAAACGAAATTTGCCTCGCTCACGATTGCCGATGAGATTAAGCCGCTAAGGTCTGTCGCGATCGTGGAGCCATCCAAGATGCTGGCCACGATGATGCGTGATGCTGTTGTGCGAGTGGGAGCGTCACGGATCGATGTGCTGTCCTCCAAAGAAGAAGCATTGACGGTCATCGGTCGACGAGTGCCCGATTTATTGATTACATCAATGCAGCTTTCCGATGGGCGTGGTATCGACTTGATCTCGGAACTCTGCCAGGTGTCGTCACTCAGCCGTACTTGTGTCGTGCTGAATTCGAGTGATTCCACTGTGGAAGATCTGATCGGTGCCGGATCGGCGGCGAGTCAGATTCTGGCACCCAAGAAAGTGCGTCCTGACGACGTGCTTCGCGTTGTCCATGCTGCCGGCCCCTGTGAAATCGCCCAAGGTTCGATTGCCAATGCACTTGATCCGTTGAATTTACGGCTGGTGATCATGACGAATTTCGATAAGACACCCGACAAACTGGCCGATCTGATCCGGCAAGTTGGTCTCCTCGACGTTTCGGTAATTGGCCTTTCCGACGGGGCATTGATACCGACTGACGATGTTCCGACTGTCGTACTAAGACTAAAACAGGTACCAGCGAAGGGGTCGACCGTCGAGATTCAGGACGCAAGATCATCGATTCTTCTCCATGCGGGTCGACACTTGTTTGCAGACGTTGCTGTCGATTCAAAGGCGATGTATTTGTCTGCCGTTTTCCGCCAAAGTGTGACAGCCTCTGTTCATCGAATTCTCGACGCGAAACGACTTACCTGCCTGTTACAAGCGTGTCGAGCGTCATAAACGGCCCTGTAAAAATCACAATATCCCGAAAAGTCGCGTTTCTCTGGATCAAGATTGACGTAGGTTTATGGGGACCACCAGAATCATGGCGGGCGAAAATTGTGTATTTGATCAGGGGCAATCTGTGAGCGGAAATATTTCGACGAGATCCGCCATGTCGGAGTCGATGGCTCAGGCTCGATCTTCAATGCAATTCGTTGGTTTTCGACTGGCAGACCAGATGTATGCCTTTCGGATCGAAGGAATTCAAGAGATTGTGATCCCGGATCGGGTCACACAAATGCCTCAAGTCCCTGACTATGTTGAAGGGGTCAGCAATCTGCGTGGAACGATCATTCCGATCATCAATCTGCGCCGGCTTTTCGATCTCGAATCAAAACCAAAAGATGATGAGACTCGAACGATCGTCGTGAACGTCGGACCGCGAACGATCGGTTGCACGGTCGATGCCGTAACGCAGGTTATCAAAATTGCCCCCGAGTCAATTCAGTCCGCTCCCGATATCGTGAAGGCAGATGGAGCTGCCTACATTGCCGGTTTTGCTAAGTTAGAAAGCGGCCTGGTGATCCTTCTCGACATCGGCGAGCTATTGGACCCGGCAAAATTAGATCAAGTTCGCGAAGTGGCTCGTCATGGGAGTTTGACAAACCCGTCGACATCCAACTGATTCGCTGAGAACGAAGTCGTTTTTAATAAGTTTTTCACAGGTAAAACCGTCCGTTTGTCCTGAATTTCGCATAGAACTGAGAGCAGTCACCATGGCAATTGACAAACCGATCACGAATTCAAAGTCCCCGCGACCAAGACGCACCCGCCGACCAACAGATAACGTCGACATTTCAGCGACGATTGATTTTCGACAAATCGTGGAAAACGCGTCGGTTCGCGTGATCGTGGCAGATCGGGACTTGACCGTTCTGTATATGAACGCCGCATCCAAAGAAACTCTGCGGGAATTGCAACATCTTCTCCCTTGTCCCGTAGACGAAATCATCGGGCAATCGATCGACATCTTTCACAAAAACCCTGATTTCCAGCGCCGATTTCTGGCCAACCCCAAGAATCTACCTCATACGGCGGAGATTCGTCTGGGGCCTGAGACCATGGATTTGCACGTCACCGCCGTTCGCGACGCAGATGGGAACTACGTTGGACCCATGGTCACCTGGAATTTGATCACGGAAAAAAAAGCTCTAGAAGCCCAGACGGCTGATATGATCGCCCAAATGGAGGCACTCGGACGCACGAATCTGGTGATCCAATTTAATTTGGATGGAACGATCATCACGGCCAACGAGAACTTCCTTTCGGCGATGGGCTATACACTGGAAGAGATCAAAGGGAAGCATCACAGCATCTTTGTCGATGAACAGTACCGTTCGAGCCCGGAATATCGAGAATTCTGGGCGAAGCTCAATCGCGGAGAGTATGCCAAAGACGAGTTTCCGCGAGTGACAAAAAGTGGACGGGTTGTCTGGATACAGGCAGCCTACAACCCGATACGCGACTCAAGCGGCAAAGTTACGAAGGTTGTCAAATTCGCCACGGACATTACCGCTGCCGTCCACGCCCGAAACGAAAACCTTCGAGTTCAGGCAGAACAACTGGCTGCCGCCAACGAATTACGAGCCAAAGTCGCGCGGCTGGTACAGGTCGTTACAGCGATTGCAAACGGCGATCTGACCCAGAATGTTGAGCAGGGTGGCGATGACGACCTGGGCCAGTTAGCGGCCAGTGTGAAGCGAATGTCGACCGATTTGCGAGAACTCATCAGCCAGATGATTGAATCGGCGACACAACAAACGGAAGGAGCACGGGCGATCGCCGAGAGCTCGCAGAATCTCAGTGAAGGGGCTCAATCGCAGGCCGCTTCGGTCGAGGAAATGTCTGCCAGCATCGAAGATCTTGTCAGATCAATTCAGGTCATTTCTGAGAGTTCGGGTGAGGCAAGGCATCAAGCCGAATCGACTGCCGAGTTGGCGAAATCGGGCGGAAATTCGGTAAGTGAAGCCATTTCTTCGATGCGGCTGATTCAGAAGTCGAGCGAACAGATCAACGACATCATTCAGGTGATCAGCGAAATCGCCAGTCAGACAAATCTGTTAGCACTCAACGCGGCCATTGAAGCGGCCCGCGCAGGTGAACACGGACTGGGCTTTGCCGTTGTTGCTGATGAAGTTCGAAAACTGGCTGAGCGGTCGAGCCTTGCTGCCAAAGAGATCACACAGTTGATTAAAGAATCAACTCGACGCGTTGCCGAAGGTGCTGAACTCTCAGAAAAAGTCGGGAAATCACTCACTTCGATTGTCCAGGCTGTGGAACAA